>JABWAN010000444.1 GCA_013361015.1 Candidatus Zhuqueibacterota bacterium
TCGCTTGGCCCGCCCCCCTCGATCACCAACACCAGCGCAGCGCCGGCGATTTCAGTGGCTGCGCCCACGGTGAAGCCGAGCGTCGGTATTCCGGTGCCGGTACCCGATGCCGAAATCAATCCCGAACAGACTATTGCCACGCAAACGGAAATGGCCGCGGACGTTGGCCCAGTAGTCGATGCCGGCGATGGCGGCGGCGGTGGCGTGCCGGTCATCGAATCGGATATTAAGATCGAAGAAGACGGTCCGCCGCCGGATTTCGTAGCCTTCGAAAAAGCGCCGGAAGTCGTCAAATCGGTGACGCCGAAATATCCGGAACTCGCGCGTCGTGCCGGCATGGAAGGCACCGTGTTTGTGCGCGTGTGGGTGGATAAAGAAGGCAAAGTGCGCAAGGTTGAAATTCAAAAGAGTGATGCCGAAATTTTCAATCAACCTGCGATCGAAGCTGCCGAACAAATGGTGTTCACACCTGCAGTGCAAGGCGGCAGCCCGGTTTCGGTTTGGGTCGCCATGCCGTTCAAATTCAAGCTGAACACCAAATAGATCATGCCCGCACCGGATGCTTTCAAAATTCTGAAGTACGCGCTCGCGGTTTTCACCTTCGGATTCGGCGTGCTGCTGTTGGCCGGGGTCGTCATGAAAGACCCCGTGCCTTCGCAGATGCGCTACACCTTCGGCGCAGTGTTGGTGCTGATGGGAGTTTATCGGTTTGTGTTGACGAAAATACAGTCCTCACGATCCTCAAAACGCGATGCTTAGGAATAAGCTCCAAAAAGACGCCGGGGTGAATCCCCGTGCCGTATTGTCTACGCCACCTCAAAGTCGCGAGTGCGGAGGTTTTTGTTGGCAGCTTTTTTCTCCGGCATTGGTCATTCTCACCTTTCTCCTCGTGCTTCTGCTCGGTTGTGAGTTGCCGGAAGAAAAGAATCTCAAAAAGGGCAAATTGTGGGCTTTGGTTTCAGAGCCGTATGCAGCTCTGCTTACGCGGCAAGCGGAGGAGTTTCATCGTCTTTACCCCGACGCACAAGTAAGTATTGACGCCACCTCGACCCGCGAGGCCGTGGTGCGTATGGTGAATGACTCCGTCCGCGTGATTTGCATTGATCGCCAGCTTAATGAAGAAGAGTGGCAAGTTGCGAGGGCTGCAGAGATCGGCATCATAGAAACCAAAATTGCCGAGGATGCATTGGCGGTTTTGGTGCACAAACAGAATCCCATGGAAAATGCCTCGCTCGCTTCTTTGAAAGATATCGTGAGCGGCGCGAAGACTTCGTGGCATGAAGTGCCTGAGTCGAACTGGTCCAGTGGCCGTATTGAAGTTGTGCTTACCGGACGCAACTCCGGCACCTACGAGTTGTTGACGCGGCATTTCTTAAAGCTCGCGGACGATCCGATTCCGTCGCACGTTGCGGGTACCAGTCGCGAGGTATTGGAATATGTGAGTGAACACCCACAAGCTCTCGGCATCGTCTCTGCCGCAGTTTTGCAAGATTCCCTTCCCAACATTCGCGTGCTCTCCTTGGAAGCGGCAGATTCAGCGGCACACCGGCCGTTTGTCATGCTGCACCAAGCCAACATTCATCGAGGTTACTATCCCTGGCATTACTCTCTGTACATGTATCGTTTAGAAGCTTACACCGGTATCGCGCTGGGCTTCACGGCATTTGTTGCGGGCATCCCCGGACAAAAAATGTTGCTCGATGCGAAGCTGGTTCCGGCGACCATGCCGATTCGAATCGTTCAAATAAAAGAGAACTGACGCTGCGATGAAAGTCAAACTTCTACTCCTCGGGTTGATGACGTGGTTGGCCGGCACGCTCTGGGCGCAACCACAGCTCACCAAAGCCCAACAACTGATGAGTCAGGACAAGCCGCAAGAAGCCATCGTGGAACTGCGCCAGGCCGTTTCGGTGAATCCCAAAAATTTCGAAGCCTGGCTGTTGCTAGGCGAAGCATTTCTGCGCACAGACCAGCCGGACTCGGCGTTGTTTGCGGGCCGGGAGGCACGTGACATTGACGGCAAGAATCCCGCCGGGTATGTAATTACCTCGCGCGCGGAAGCGGCGAAGAAGGATTTTAAGGCGGCTTATAACAGCGTGCGCAGCGGTTTGAAATCAAGCAAAGGGGGTAACACCTCCGCCTTACTGGTGCAACAGGGACGGTTGCACATGGCCATGGATTCAACTCAACAGGCGATGATTTCTTTTTCACAAGCGAAAGAGGCCGACCCGAAGAATTCTGCTGCGTATGCAGGCTTGGGGGAGGTTTACATGAAGATGGGCAGTCCGGGCATGGCGATTTTGCAATACGAGAACTATTCCAAAATCGATTCCACCAATGCGGAAGTCTTCGAGAAATTGGGCCAGACCTATGAACGGGAGCGCCGTTATACGGAAGCCGCGCGCGCTTACAATCGGGTCGTCGCCCTAGATACCACCAAAGCCGAGCCGCTGTTCAAGATGTCGCGCCTTTACCATTTGGGCAAGCAATACCTCAACTCCAGCCGCGCGTTTCAATTGTATACGCGCCGGTTTCCGAGCGATGACGAAGGCTGGAAGTATTACATGGAGGCGCTCTATCTCAGCCGGCAGTACAAAGAAGCACTCAACGCGGCCGAGCGTGTGCACATGAAGGAGCCGAACTCACCCCGGGTCGTACAGATCATCGCGCATTCGAATTATGAAGCGAAACAATACGACATGGCAATCGCCTCCTATCAGCAACTCGCCAGGATCGATACCCTTTCGCTCGAAGACAAAGAACGCTTCGGTAAAGCCTACGTCGCAGTTAAGCAGGATTCGGTCGCGGCGCCGATTTTGGAAGAGGTCGTGCGCAAAGATACTTCGCAGTACGATCTGTACAGCGATCTCGGCGCTTTGTATATGCGCATGCGCAAGTGGGAGCCGGCGACGAGCGCTTTCGAAAAACGTTTCAAACGTGAGCCCAACCATTCGCCTTCTTATGTGAATTATGGTTTGTGCGCGATGGCTTTGGGCCGCTTCGACTCCGCGCGAGTGGCGCTGCGCAAGTTTGTTGAGTTGCGACCGGAGTATTTGCCCGGTCATTTATATCTGGCGCGATGCTTGGGCGCGATGGAAGACTCTTCGCAAGCGACGATCAAAGAATTCGAGACCGTCATCAAGCTCGCGGATACGGCCGTGGTCAAATATCGGAGTGAGTTGGCCGAAGCGCACGGCCGCATCGGCGTTACGCATTTGATTGACAAGAAGTATCCGCAAGCTTTGGAAGCGTTGAACGCTTCCATTAAGTATCGCAATGACAACCCGGACACGCGTTTGTGGCGCGCACAGACCTATGCGCTCATGAACCGGCGCGACGAAGCCATCGCGGAATACAAGGCGGTGCTCAAACTGGATCCGAAAAATAAAAATGCCAAGGAGGACTTGGCAAAGTTCAGCCCACAATAATGCGAGAACGGCATTGGTTGGCATGCCTCGCCAACGGCAATGCTCTGAGGTTAAAATGATTGACAAACGTTGTGGCTGTGAGTTGGAAGGAAACGTTTAACTCATCCAAGTGAGAGGGCGCTCATTTATGCTAAACAAGATGATTAGCTCCAGCAGCATGATGCTCATGATTTGCGTGTTGTTTCTGGCCGGCTGTGATACCAAGCCGAAATATCAGGCGATCACGGAATGGCAGTCTTATCAGAATCCTTATTTCAAAATGCAATTCCGCTATCCCAAAGGCTGGTATGCTGCGGAAGAAGGCGGCTCGGTGAAGCTCTACACCACGCAAGACGCGGCTTTGAAGTTTTTTGAAAAGATCGAAGGCGTGGAGGCGGAGGTCTCTTTTGCAAAAGTGGATTCCGTGACTTCGCTAGAAACGTATGTCAGCAACATTCAGAAAGATTTGACCGACGCAGGTTACGAAGTGCAGCCTATCAGTACGCGCACACTGGAGGACACGCCTGCCAGTGTATTGTCGTATCGCGGCGCGCTCGACGAGAAAACGCAAATCCGCGTCATAGAAGCCATTGCGATGAAAGACACGATGACTTACACCGTGAAGTATTCCGGTTTGAATGATCAATATGCGGCGTATCAAGCGGTGTTCGATACGATCGTGGCTTCGATCAAACTACCCAAAGCGAGCGCCGCGGTGTCGCAGGCCGATCCTTCTTTGCCCGCCGAGGATTTTGTGGAGTTTGACAACAAGTTTCTCAAACTATCTCACCCCAGCAATTTTGAGACGGCCACTCCCGCGCCGAAAGGCGAGACGCAATTCTCGCTCGAATTGAAAGGCTATCGCCAAGATTGCACGATCCGTGTTGACATTTTGCCGGCGAAAGGGTTGACGGTGGAAAAAGTCGTCGAGCAAAACAGCAAATTCTATAAAGGCGCCTCGGCGCCGCGCGCGACGAAAATTTCCGGAGAGAATGCGCTCTTTTTCAACTACGTCGCGGTGAAGGGCATCGAAAGCCGCGCTTATTTTGCCGTGAAAAACGACAAAACCTATCGCGTGCTCATGAACTACTTTCAGCCCATGCGCGCGGATTTTCTGCCGGCTTTCGAGAAAGTCGTGGCCTCGTTGCAGATTAAATAAGCGAACAAACTTTTTGGTATCCTTTAAAAGCCGGGCCTTGCTCGGCTTTTCTATTTTGTACCTACCTGTCCGCCGGCATGACAACGTAGATATTTTCCGTGCTGCTGCGGAAATTTGCTGAACTTTGCCGAAAAACCGCTTGGATAACGCGCATTTCGACTTTATATTTTGCCCTGTTTTTTGTCGCCCGGACAACCCTTTGACCAGGCATGATTGACTGAATTGCAACTCGGTGAAACAACTTTCTGAAGGAGGATTCGTGCAGGATATTCTCATTCCTGGGGCAGCCAGCCTACTCGCGCTCGGCTTCGTTGCCTATCTCGCCATGGATGTTTTGAAAAAAAATCCCGGCAATGAGCGCATGGTCCAAATTTCCAAGTTAGTGCAACAAGGCGCCAAAGCTTTTCTGCGACGCGAATACCTTTACGTTTCCGCATTTGTGTTCGTCATTGCCGCGCTTATTGCGGCGACGCCGCTGTTCGCACCCAATGTCAGTCTCAATTGGCAAACCTCGGTGGCGTTCATTCTGGGCGGTCTCGCTTCCGCCATCGCGGGCTACATTGGCATGAGCATCGCCACGCGCGCCAATTCCCGAACCACGCAAGGCGCTGTTGATGGCGGCCTCAAAGGCGCGCTCAGCGTTGCCGTCTCCGGCGGCTCGGTGATGGGCATGAGCGTCGTCGGGGTTTCGTTGCTCGGCTTGTGTATCGTTTATGTCATGTTCAATGGTGTGCCGGAAATTGTGAACGGTTACGCTATGGGCGCCAGTCTCGTCGCGCTCTTCGCGCGTAGCGGCGGCGGCATCTTCACCAAAGGCGCCGACATGGGTGCCGATCTCGTCGGCAAAGTCGAAGCCGGCATTCCGGAAGATGACCCGCGCAACCCGGCGGTGATTGCAGATAACGTTGGCGACAACGTCGGTG
>JABWAN010000445.1 GCA_013361015.1 Candidatus Zhuqueibacterota bacterium
TTTTGCCGTACACTTCACGCTCGCATTGCCGGCAGAGCGCGGAGAACGCTTCTTTGGTGAGCACGCCGGCAGAGTAGCCACTGAGCTTGTCGATAAGCAAAGTCACATACTCCCGCGCATCATGAAAGCCCATCAAAATCACGAGCAAATCATCGCGCTCCCTTTCCGTGGAATGCTGATATAACAGGTTTTCCAAAAAGCCGCGCGGGCGAACGATGAGATCGAATTGCAGGCGCACCCCGAAGGTAAGCACGGGCTTCAACTCGGCGAGATCGAAAACGATGCGATCCGCCAGCAAATCACGCAATAAACGAAACTGCTGGCGAATCTCCGCATCCTCCAGCTCGAAGCGGCGATGGGTTTGCATGGTGAGCGGTTTTTCTTTGCGCACCAAGCTTTTGGCATGATTGCGCAGCACGACTTTTAAAATTTCCGGAAGCGCCATCGCAAGCAAATCCCGCAAGGCGATGCTCTCACCTTTACTCGCAATACGTTGCACCAACGCTGTAACGAGCTGGTCTCGCTCCATCTCCCAATAATCACGTTTCGTCCGGCGTTGCGTGCCGGTGGGAGAAACGTGGTTCTGCGTATCCGCGCGCATCTAATTCCTCATTATCAACGAAACGAGTTTTTATCGACATTGAAAAGCAAAACGCTTGGCTGGCAAAATTATTAAAAGCGGCTGGAGCCTCTTCATCGTTTTGCCGGCAATCGTTTTGTTTAATCTATTCTTCTCCGCCGTCTTCTTCATCCGCCACGACGCGCGCGATGGAAGCAATGCGATCGCCGCTATCCAAACGGATCAAGCGCACGCCTTGCGTATTACGGCTGATCACATTGATGTCTTTCACCTTTTGGCGAATGACCACGCCCTTGGCGGTAATGATCATGAGATCGTCTTCATCCACGACTTCTTTAATTGAAACCATATAGCCGACCTTGTCGGTCACTTTCAACGTGATCAAGCCCGAGCCGCCGCGATGCTGCACTTTATAGTCTTTCGATTCCGTACGTTTGCCATAACCATTTTCGCTCACAACGAGAATCGTGCCTTCGCGCTTCAATTCTATCATGCCGACGGCAAAATCTTTATCATCTAGTGAGATGCCCTTCACGCCGCCGGCCGCACGGCCCATCTCGCGCACTTCGTTTTCGTGGAAGCGAATGGCCATGCCGTTATGCGTGCCGAGCATCAAATCCATCGTGCCGTCGGTGACCATTGCGCTGATCAGCTCGTCGTCCGCGTCGATACTAATAGCGCTAATGCCAGCCTTGCGCGGATTTGAAAAAGCATCGAGCGCGGTTTTCTTCACCACACCCTTCTTCGTGGCGAACGCGACAAACTGCTTGTCGCTGAACTCCTTCACCGCGACGAACGCGGCAATCTTCTCTTCTTTCGAAATTGTGAGCAGGTTCACGATCGCGCGGCCTTTGGCGTCCTTTGAAGCTTCGGGGATGTCGTAGACTTTCAGCCAATAGCAATGGCCTTTGTCCGTGAAGAACATGACGTAGTGATGCGTCGAGGCGATGAACAAATGCTCGATCCAATCCTGCTCGCTCGTCTTCGCGCCGGTGACGCCGCGACCGCCTCGGCTTTGACGGCGATAACGCGACACCGGAATGCGTTTGATGAAACCCGTGTGCGAAATCGTGATCACGACTTCCTCTTCCGCGATCATGTCTTCCATTTTGAACTCGGTGGTTTCCGACACGATCTCGGTGCGACGCTCATCCGCGTAATTGGCTTTAAGCTCTTTCAATTCTTTCGCGATCAAATCCATACGCTTCGCTTTGTTCGCGAGCAAATCTTTCAGCTCTTTGATGAGCTTCAGCACTTCTTTGTACTCGGCTTCGATCTTGTCGCGCTCGAGGCCGGTCAAACGCTGCAAGCGCATATCGAGAATCGCCTGCGCTTGAATCTCGCTGAGTTTGAAGCGTTTCATCAACGCTTCCTTCGCGGTGTTCGGGTCTTTCGCCTTTTTGATGATCGCAACAATCTCGTCGATGTTGTTGATGCAGATGCGCAAGCCTTCGAGAATGTGCGCGCGCTTCTCGGCTTTGTCGAGCTCGAACTTCGTGCGGCGCACCACGACCTCGTGGCGAAAATCCACGAACGCTTGCAGAATCTCTTTGAGATTGAGCACCTTCGGCTCGCCTTTCACGAGCGCAAGCATGATCGTGCCGAAGGTGATTTGCATCGACGTGTGCTTGTACAGATTATTCAGAATAATCTCGGGGTTCGCGTCGCCTTTGAGTTCGAGCACGAGGCGCATGCCGTCGCGGTCGCTCTCGTCGCGCGTGGCGCGAATGCCCTCAACCTTCTTGTCGCGCACCAACTCGTCGATCTTTTCGTGCAAATTCGCTTTGTTGACTTGATACGGCAACTCGGTGACAACGATGTTCTGCCGTCCGCCGCGCAGCTCTTCGAGCACGGTGCGCGCGCGCACGATGATGCGGCCACGACCCGTGCGATAGGCTTCGTCGATGCCTTCGCGGCCGTAAATAATTCCCGCGGTCGGAAAGTCCGGCCCCTTCACGTGCTTCATCAGCTTATCGATTTTGATTTCGGGATCGCCTATCAATGCGATGAGCGCATCGACGACCTCACCCAAATTATGCGGTGGGATGTTCGTGGCCATGCCGACCGCGATACCCGAACTGCCATTGACGAGCAAATTCGGCAGAACGGTCGGGAGCACCGACGGCTCTTTAAGCGTGTCGTCGAAGTTGGCATTCCACTCGACCGTTTCTTTTTCCAAATCGCGCAGCGCTTCTTCGGCGATGTGGGTCATGCGCACTTCGGTGTATCGCATGGCCGCAGGCGAGTCGCCGTCGACCGAGCCGAAATTGCCCTGGCCGTCCACGAGCGGATAACGCAACGAGAAATCCTGCGCCATACGCACGATGGTTTCATAAACCGCGAGATCGCCGTGCGGATGATACTTGCCGAGCACTTCACCGACGAGGCGCGCGGACTTTTTGTACGCCGAGTTCGGGCGCAGGCTCAACTCGTGCATGCCATACAGCACGCGGCGATGCACGGGCTTCATGCCATCGCGCACGTCCGGCAGCGCGCGCGCAACGATGACGGACATCGAGTAGTCGAGGTACGAGTCCTTGATCTCTTCTTCGAGATATACGGGAATAATTCTATCGCGTTTGGTGTCCATAGTCCTTTGTCGTTTCCTTTTACTGCACTGCTACAATGTATTCGGTAAATGCCGCGCGCCGCGCTTTGGCGCGCTTGGCTGTTTCAATCAACTCTCGCACTGTGACGATAAGCTCGTCTGTTGTTTCGGGCGTGTATGAGGCTTCGCCATCAATCGGACATACCCACGCATAAACATTGGGCACGCGCACAGAGACGCCATCGTCGTTATACTCGAACGAGGTTGGCCGCCACTCTTTGGGGAGGTTGTGTTGGCCGCAGATTGGAGTCGGTTTCGTTGGCATGGCTATTTCTTTTTTCGTTTCCGTCTTGTGAACTCAGGACGCTCCCACTGATCTTCGTCTGGAATATACGCCGTCACAAATTCTGCATAAACCGGATCGGCATATTCACAGACAACGTGCAAATAGATAAAGATCTTCTCCAACAGGTTTACACGGCTACATATGAGCACGCGCTTGTCTTCGGGATACTCTTCGATGATCCTACCGTTGAGAACTGCTTCGACCATGTGCATGCGTTCAAAGCCTTCTTTCAAGGCGTGTTGAATGGCGTGACTTTTCGCAAGATAATTTTCTGCTCTTACACGGTCTCGAATAGCTTCGATGTCCATGTACTACCAATCATCGTTTTTGTGTCTCATTTTAACAACCGGAAGCGCACTCATCAACTAACCGCACGCACTAAAAGTACGCTCCTTCAGTGGCGCGTTTCGGACATACTGATAGCTTTCCAACCGTCTTCACCTAATTTGTTCAAGACATCAAGAAGGCTGGCTTCTTTACGTCCCGATTTATTCGGAAGTCCAATGTTCACGAATATGGTGAAACCCTTATCATTTTGGTGTTCATGGGCTAGAGCATACTCACTTTTTTCCATATTTTTGTTCCTACTTAAATAAGCGAAAAGCTAAAATGCGACCGATGGGTTTGTTCATGCTCGTTATTGCGCTCCCGCAGCCATTACAGACTGTTGAGCGACCTTCATCAACAACCGCAATGCCTCATTGACTGCATCTGCTGATGGAAATGCGGCGGCTACGTCAGGAGCTCGCAGAACGACATTCGTCCGTCTGCGATAGCGTTCGGCGTATTTTCCTCGAACACCGTCTTTCAGCACGGTTTCATCATATTCCGGACGCAACTCATCGTCGAGAGGGGTTTCAACTTTAGCTTTCATCCCAGTGCGAGGGAAGATTTTTTCAGAATGACATAAAAAATGCTCGTGTGAGCAATGGTCTGATTACTCACACATCCAAATTCCGCACGTACTTCGCGTTCTCTTCGATGAATTTGCGGCGCGGCTCGACTTTGTCACCCATGAGGGTGGAGAAGAGCAAATCCGCTTCGAAGGCTTCTTCGATAGTGACGAGCTTCATGGTGCGCTGCTCGGGATCCATCGTGGTTTTCCACAATTGCTCGGGGTTCATTTCGCCGAGACCTTTGTAGCGCTGCACGTTGACGTTGTTCTTATCTTCGAAGCGCTTGAGCACTGCGTCTTTCTCGTCGTCGTCATAGCAATAAAACTCTTCTTTGCTCTTCCACACGCGATACAACGGCGGCTGCGCGATATAGATTTTGCTCTGCTCGACCAACTCTTTCATGTAACGGAAGAAGAACGTGAGCAGCAGCGTGCGAATGTGCGAGCCGTCAACGTCGGCATCGGTCATGATGATCACGCGGCCATAGCGCAGTCGTGAGAGATCAAAGTCGTCGCTGCCGATGCCAGTGCCCAACGCGGTTACGAGCGTACGAATTTCTTCGTTGGAAAGAATTTTATCGAGCCGCGCCTTTTCTACGTTCAGAATTTTACCTTTGATCGGCAGAATCGCTTGGAAGGTGCGATCGCGACCTTGCTTGGCCGAGCCGCCGGCAGAGTCGCCTTCGACGATGTAGATTTCGCAATGCTCCGGATCAGTGATCGAGCAATCCGCTAGCTTGCCGGGCAACCCGCTGCTATCCAAGCCGCCCTTCTTGCGCGTAAGTTCACGGGCTTTGCGCGCGGCTTCGCGAGAACGCGCGGCTAGCAAACATTTCTCTACGATCTTGCGCGCGACTGCCGGATAGTTTTCAAAATGAGAGGCAAAGCCTTCATTGCAGAACGATTCAACGATGCCGCGAATTTCGCTATTACCCAGCTTGGTTTTGGTTTGCCCTTCGAATTGCGGTTCTGCAACTTTCACACTTACCACCGCAGTCAATCCTTCACGCACGTCGTCGCCGGTGAGCTGAATATTATCCTTCTCTTTGATGAGATTGTTCTTTGAGGCGTAGGTATTGATGGTCTTCGTCAACGCTGCTTTGAAGCCCACCAA
>JABWAN010000446.1 GCA_013361015.1 Candidatus Zhuqueibacterota bacterium
ATGTCGATTCGCAAAAAATCATCGAAAGCTATAAAGAAGCGCAAGATGCGCAAAAGCAACTGGCCGAAATCAACAAAGGCTGGGAAGATGAAGCGCGCAACATGCAGCGTGAATTGCAGACCAAGCAAGACGAACTCGAATCGCAGGCGCTGCTGTTGAGCGACGAGAAGCGCAAAGAAAAGGAAGCGGATTTGCAAAACTTGTATTTGCGTTTCCAGCAATTTCAGCAGGAAAAATGGGGCACGCAAGGCGAGGCCTACAAGAAGCAAGCCGACTTGATGAAGCCGATTGTTGACAAGATCAATACCGTCATTCGCAAAATCGGTACGGATGAGAAGTTCGACTACATCTTCGATGTCGTGCAGGGTAACATCGTGCACGTCAGCACCAGCCAGCCGGATTTGACCGCCAAAGTTTTGGAGGAGTTGAACAAGGCGGTGGGCACGACCACTCCCAAAAGCTCGACCAAATAAGTTTGCGCGACTTCAAAATGATGCCCTGGTTGTTCTTTCGTACCTGCGAGAGATCGGTCAGGGCATCTGTTTGTTTTAAGGAGCCTATTTGAAGCTGCCTCCCATTCACGCGCACGAGATTGCCCATCTCACACAGGGCGAAATCCTCGGTGACGCGAATACGCTGATCACCGGCATTGCCCCCATTGAAAGCGCGAGCCCCGGCGATTTGTCTTTCATTGCCCAAGCCCGTTTTTTGGATTATCTCCAACAGACTCCGGCAGCCGTCATTTTGGTCGATCGCAAATCTACCTTGCCTTCGGATTTGCGTTGCACGCTCATTCGCGTCGCGAATCCCTATCTCGCGTTCGTGCAGGCGATCAAACAATACGTGCCGCTGCCGCAAGTGGCGAGCGGCATTCACCCCACGGCGCAAATCGGTGCGGGCGTGCGGCTCGCCGCGAATGTTGCCATTGGACCGTTGACGGTCATTTCAGAAGATTGCGAAATCGGCGAAGGCGTGCGCATCGGCCCGCAGTGCTATCTCGGGCCGCGTGTGCGCATTGGTGCGCACACGATTCTCTTTCAAGGCGTCCATATTGCGCACGAAGTGCAAATCGGCAGCAAGGCCATTGTGCAGTATGGCGCGGTGATCGGCTCCGACGGTTTCGGCTACGTGCCGCACGAAGGCAAGTATTACAAGATTCCGCACCTCGGCACGGTCGTGCTCGAAGATGAGGTGGAAATCGGCGCAAACTGTTGCATTGATCGCGGCACGTTCGGCGAAACGAGGATTCGCCGCGGCGCAAAGTTGGATAATCTCGTGCACGTCGCGCACAATGTGGTCATCGGTGAGAATACGGTGATGGCTGCACAAACCGGTATCTCCGGCAGCACGACGATTGGCAACAACGTCGTCATTGCCGGGCAGGTCGGATTCGTGGGCCACATTCAAATCGGCGACCGCACGACGTTTGGCGCGCAGGCGGGCGTGACCAAATCGATCAAGCCCGGCATCACGGTCTCGGGTTATCCGGCGCGCGAGCACAACAAAGCCAAACGCGAAGAAGCGGCGTTGCGCTATTTGCCCGAGTTGCTCAAGCGCGTGCGCCGTTTGGAAAAGAAATTGGGAGAGGGCGCTCCGAGCGAGGAACCGAGCGAAGAGTAGTTTCCCGTTCGTTGCGAGAAGCGCCATCGCAACAGCGCGGTGCAACTGGGGGTGTGGTCAAACAGAGTCTGGAAATGAGTTGCAAGAGCAGGGCTTATTTTGAAAATCAGTGATTGGCGGCGTTGTGCTCTCGCTTTGAAGTCACCTCGCTCGCAGAAATAAAAGTCAGGTAAACAAGCAAAGAAGAACCCGGGGTGAAGCAGCGCCAAGCCAGAAAGAAAGCATTCAGATCGTACCCGCTTTTGAAACACGATTTCGAATATTTTTAGAATCGTATATGAGGTAGAGTTCGTGTCCAAAACGGAGGAGCAATGCTGGAGAATCAGCAAACCATCGGTAAGTCTGTGACCATCTCCGGTGTGGGTTTACATACCGGCAACAAATCCAATATGACCTTCCATCCCGCGCCGCCGAATACCGGCATTTATTTTCGTCGCGCGGATTTGGAGGGCAGTCCGCAAATCAAGGCCGACATCGAGCACGTGATCGATATTTCGCGCGGCACCACGATTGGCAAGGGGCCGGTGATCGTGCACACGGTCGAGCACGTGATGGCCGCGATTGCGGGATTGAGCCTCGACAATGTCATCGTCGAGTTGGACAACAACGAACCGCCGGTGATCGACGGGAGTGCGCTGCCGTTCGTCCATGCGTTGAAAGAGGCCGGCGTCGTGCAACAAGATTCGCCGCGCGATTATCTCGTCATCGAAAAGACCATCGTCTATTCCGAGGACAAGCGCGGCGTGGATATCGTCGTGTTTCCTTCGGACGAGTTTCGCATCACCTTTTTGATCGATTATAAAAACCCGGCGCTCGGCACGCAATACACGGCCATGTATTCGATGAAGGACGAGTTTGAGAGTGAGTTTGCGCCGGCGCGCACTTTTTGTTTTCTTTCCGAGGTGGAAGCACTCTATAAAAACGGTTTGATTAAGGGCGGCAATCTCGACAACGCCATTGTGATTATCGACCGTGAAGTGGACAAGAGCGAGATTGGCCGTTTGAAAGAAATGCTGCACGTGACGGGCGACGTGAAGTTTGAGATGAACGGCTATCTTACCAGCACGCCGCTGCGTTTTAAGAACGAGCCGGTGCGCCACAAAGCGCTCGATTTGCTCGGCGATTTGGCGCTGCTGGGTGTGCCGCTCAAGGCGCACATCCAAGCGGCGCGCTCCGGCCACGCCGCCAACGTCGAGTTGGTGAAAAAAATTCGCAAAGAATACGAAAAGATTCAAATCACTTCGAAGTATCAAGGCAAGAAGACCGGCGATTATGTTTTCGACGCCCTCGCGATTCAGCGCATTCTGCCGCACCGCTATCCGTTTCTGCTCGTCGATCGCATATTGGAGCTGGAGCCGCGCGAGCGGGTGGTGGGCATCAAAAACGTTACGATCAATGAACAGTTCTTTCAAGGCCATTTTCCCGACCATCCCATCATGCCGGGCGTGCTCATTCTCGAAGCTATGGCGCAAATCGGCGGCGTGCTGTTGCTCAACACGCAAGATCGGCCCGAGGAGAAATTGGTCTATTTCACCGGTCTCGATAAAGTGAAATTCCGCAAGCCGGTGCGTCCCGGCGATCAACTGCGTTTTGAAGTGGAAATGCTCAAGCTGCGGCAAACCATCTGTCGCATGGCAGGCAAGGCTTATGTGGGCAACGATTTGGCATGTGAAGCCGAGCTTTCCGCTGCGGTCGTAAATCGAAATTGAAACGGATTTCGCCACGTGAAAAATCTCCATTCGACAGCCATCATTGATCCCAAGGCTGAAATCGCTGAGGACGTAACTATTGGCCCGTATACCATTGTCGAGGCGAATGTGCGCATTGGCAAAAGCTGCACGATCGGGCCGCATGTGCATCTGGCTGCGGGCACGCGCTTAGGCGAGCATTGCCGTGTTTCGACCGGCGCCGTGCTCGGCACTTTTCCACAGGATTTGAAGTTTAAAGGTGAAGAGACGGTTCTCGAAGTCGGCGACCGCACCACGATTCGCGAGTTCGCGACGTTGAATCGCGGCACGCACGAAACCGGGAAAACCGTGGTGGGCAGCGATTGCTTGCTCATGGCGTATTCGCACGTCGCACATGATTGCGTGATCGGCAATCACTGTATTCTGGCGAACGCAGTCAATCTCGCGGGGCATATTGTCATCGAAGATTGGGCCAGCCTCGGAGGCATGGTGCCGGTGCATCAGTTTGTGCGCATTGGGCAACATTGCTTCGTGGGCGGCGGCTATCGCGTGACCAAAGACGTGCCGCCCTACATTCGTACCATGGGCGATCCGTTGGTTTATGCGGGATTGAACGCGATTGGACTGCGCCGCCGCGGGTTTTCGGAGGAAGCTTTGCTCGCGCTCAAGCGCGCGTATAAAACCCTGTACAAATCCAAATTGAATGTGACACAGGCCGTACAACGCATTCGCGCAGGCGGCAATTTGACGGTGGAAGTGCAGAACGTGCTGGCGTTCATTGCGAAGAGCGAGAGAGGGATTGTGGGGTGACTCAATGCAGTGAGGCAGAGAGATGAGAACTGCCAGCTTTTTGCGCCCACTCGATAATGAGAATATCGTCAGAATACAATTCTGTCGCGAGCATGACAGAGTGTTTGAGTTTGTCGTCCAGTTGGAGTGTAATATCGAAGGCATGTGGCGACCGATTATGCGCTATGATACAGCGCACGGTTTTGCTCATTGTGATCGCCTTCACCCTTACGAGCCTACGTTGAAAACAGAATTGCCGCTACAGAATTACAAAGATGCGCTAACGTTCGCGATTCAAGATTTCATATCAAATTGGAAAAGTCACCGCAGGAGGTATGAATCATGGCTAAGAGCAAAATGAAAGCCCCCCCCAATGCGGTGGAGCGCAATCTGGCATTAACAGGACAAGTGACGCAATATCTGCTTGAGCGGCCACATGTGCTCGATTCTCTTCCAGAGGATTTTGTGCTAGTGGTTCTGCCGGAAGACGATCCCGAAATAAGCTGGTACAACATCGAGCTGCTAAAAATTTTCGGAAAGGAAGGCAAGCCGATTGTGTTTGCACGCTTAAAATCTAGCCGAATGCCGTTCTTCGAAAAAGATCCGCCTTCTTTGTATATACCGCTTGCTGCTTGAGAAAGTTTTATAAAATGCCCTGGCGTTTCCTCGACACCGGTTTTCATGCCGGAGATTATAACATGGCGCTCGATGCTGCGATCGTGCGCGGCGGTTTTTGCGAAGCGCCGACGCTGCGCGTGTTTCGTTGGCAGCCGTATTGCATTTCGCTGGGCTTTCATCAAAAAGAAGAAGAGCTTGCTTTAGACAAATGCCTGGCTGCCGGAATCGACGTGGCGCGCCGGCCCACTGCCGGCCGCGCGATTTTGCACGCGGAAGAGCTGACCTACAGTGTGGTAATGCCTAACCGGCATCCGTGGTTTGCAATGTTGCCGCTCGATTTTTATCGCCGCATCAGCGAGGCGATTGCTCATGGTTTGCGTTACTTGGGCGTTGACGCACAATTTGCGCCGGGTGAGAAACTATTTCATGAGGGCAAGCCTTTGCGCCTCGCATGTTTTGCGAGCGCAGCGCGCAATGAAATCGTCGTGCACGGCAAGAAAATCGTCGGCAGCGCGCAGCGCCGCTTTCGCGCAGGCACATTGCAGCACGGCTCGATTCTGCTGCGCGACGGCCACGAACAATTGATTGATTTTCTCGCTGGCGACAAGGCCGGCATCGCCGCGGAACGCGCGCTCTTGAGTGATCACACGGTGACGCTCGCGCAGGTGTGCCAGCGCGAAGTGACCTTCGAAGAGACTAAAACCGCGCTCAAGCGCGGCTTCGAAGAAATGCTTGAAATTGTCTTGCAAGATGACGAGGTTTTAC
>JABWAN010000447.1 GCA_013361015.1 Candidatus Zhuqueibacterota bacterium
AAGAGGCTCTCGGTTGTTCTTCTTTTTCCATGCGTGCGCGCAAACGGTCCCAATACCCTTCCCAGAAATGTTCGGGCATGTGCGGACGCGCGGGCTTGCCCACGGCTTGCAAAACATTTTGCAACGCGGCAAGCGCCGCACGACAAGCCTCGCACCCGGCAAGATGCGTATTGAGTTGCTGCTCTTGCAGCGCGTCCAATTCACCGAAAAGCTTTTCGGTGAGCAGGGTTTCGAAGTGTTGGCAGGGTTTCATAGCTGGTTGCTGGTTGAAAGGAATCGTAAGCGAATTGAGCCGATCATGCGGATAAACTCAATGTCGTTTTTGTTGATTCCGCTTACGGAAAAGTCTTTGTGATGAAAGCAAAGAGCTCACTATTTAAAGAATGAATCAGATCCCAAGATCCGTTTTATAAAACGAAAGATGCTTTTGCAGTTTGCGCAGCGCGCGGAAGAGTTGACTCTTCACCGTGCCTTCGGAGAGTTTTAGCACCTCACTGATTTGCTGCAACGGCATGTCGTTATCATGGCGCAACACGAAGATCGTGCGTTGCTGCTCGGACAGCTTCGCCAGCGCTTTGCGTAGATGCGCGCGCATGAACGTGGCTTCGGTCGTCTGCTCGGGATTGTATTCCGCGGCGTGGCTCGTGTGCATACGGCGCGGCTCCTCGCCTTCGAAACTCTCCCACAGTTCCATTTCCGACAGCGCCTTTTTGCGCCGGCGATTGAGCGCTAGATTGACCACGATGCGGTACAACCACGAGCTCAATTGCGCTTCTCCGCGAAAACTTCCGATGCCGCGAAATACTTTGATGAACGCCTCCTGCGAAAGATCTTCGGCGTCCTGCACATTGCCGGACAAGTCGAACGCGAGCGCAAACACGCGCTGTTTGTATGTTTCCACCAACTCGCGAAACGCCGAGGATTCGCCCGCCTGCAAGCGTGGAATCAAGCGCGCTTCATAGTCGCTCATGCAAAACCTTTCCAGTGCCGGAATTCCAGGCGGGCATCCCGTGGCCAGGCTCGCCGCCGTTCGCAATATAAGACACGATCAAAGAAAGGAAGGTTTACAACGAATCGAACTTCTTTAACCATTGTGCGAGCACACGATTCATCTCCTGCGGTTGCTCCATGCTGAGCAGATGTCCGGCGCCTTCGAACAAATGCAAGTGCGCGTTTGGAATGGCTTGCGCCATTTTTTCGGATTCGGCATGAGGAATCAACGCATCTGCCGTGCCCGCGAGAATCAAGGTGGGTACGGTAATTTTTGAGAGCAGATCAGTCGCATCGCGCCGCGCCGCCATGCCGCGAGAAGCTCCCGCCAGGCCAGGTAACGAGGCGTTGCGCATCATGTACTCAACTTCACTCTGCAACGTGGGATTCGCAGCAATTGCAGCGGCGGCCAGCATCGGAGCGAGCATTTTTTCTACCACGGGCTGCGGTCCCTCTTGCTCAACGCGTTGCGCTAGCGCCTCGCGATTGGCTTTTCCTTCCGGCGCATCGGCCACGGCTCTCGTGCTCACCAGAATCAAGCCGCGCGCCAACTCTGAATATTTGCGATAAAACGCAAAGAGCATGTATCCGCCCATTGAATGCCCGGCAATGATCGCGGGGCCGCACTGCAAATGGCGCAGCAGTGCCGCCATGTCGTCGGCGAGCAGCTCCATATCATACACGCCGGGCGTTGCTTCGCTCTCGCCGTAACCGCGCACGTCCGGCGTGATTACGCGATAGCTCTTGCGCAACGCCTCGACTTGCGCTTTCCATATTGTTCGATTCAGAGGGAAGCCGTGAATAAAAAGAATGGGCGCGCCCTTGCCGGCGTCGTCAAAGTGCATGCGGAAGCCATTAATGCTCGCGTTCATGCTTTACCTCCATGAGTGTGTACCAATGCGAGAAGAAGAAAAATTTTGTGGTCAATTTCGAAGCAAGGTGTGATGTGAAGCGGTGGTGCCGGAAGCCATGAGACGGTGTCGCGGCCTTTGCTACAGTTCGGCAAAAGTGCGATCGTGGCTCTTTGTGCTAACGTGTGAACACGGGCTGCACCCATGCCGCGCGGCCGGAAGAATCGCTGACTTTTGCGCGCACGTAGCTCTCGCGGTTGTGCAATTCGAAAACCGCGGGATTATCCTCCGTAGCCAGCAGAATGCGGCCGTGCGCGCCGATAAACTCCGTGCGATATTTGAAATCCCCTTGCGGCTGAATGTGAATGGTAATTTTCTGCGACTCGATTTGAATCTCATGCAACACGACGCCGGTGCTCGCATAAAAAAATCCCGCCTCCAAATTTTCCACAATCTCGCGCGGCGCTAAGTTTTGCGCTTTAACCACAACCCAACCTCTCCCCGGATTCGAGCGCTCCGTTGCGAATTCACCTTGAAAGTGGTGCGCGTCATCGACGGCAATGCCGTAAACGCGCTTGCCCGCAGACAACAAATGATCCCACACCTGCTCCATGCCCGGCCAGCCGCCGCCGCCGAGATTGTGAACCTGAGGATGCCCGTTGAAAATCTCCAGCAGCTTGTCGTTGCGTATCTGCAGCAACTCGCGATGGTTGAAAGCCCATCTGAAATTGGGATGATTGATATGCGGCACGGCATTGACGCTGCGTATGGCATCGACGTTTTTTTGAATCGTGCCGACAAGCGAGCTGTCGCTTTGCGGCGCAATCACACCCGGCACATTCAAACCGTTCACATGCACGGGCTTCTCGCGAAATTTTGCCGACACTTCTTCACCGGGGATTAAAAGAAAAGCGGAGTCTTGCAGAGTGGACAGTGTGAGAGGATCGAGGAAGACATTATGATCGGAGAGCACGAGAAAACGATAGCCATGGTCTTTGTACCAACGCGCAACGACTTCCGGCGGCGAATCGCCGTCGCTCATCGTCGTGTGCGTGTGCGTATTGCCTTTGAACCAGCGCATCCCGGTAGCGTCTGGCACTTCGAACTCTGGCGCGGAGTCGCAGGCGAAAAGAGCGAACAGCGCTACAATCAAAACGCAATGGCTTGAACGAGGCATGGGCATGTGTTCCGGGGCGTGAAGTTTAGCGCGCAACGGCGCGGTTGCGAGCAGCGGATTTCTTCTTAATTAAAGCGCTTTTGAACTCTTGCAAAGAATAAACGTTGAGCGCAAGCTTGAAAAGCCGCTCAAGTTGCTTCGGCTCATTGAGCGCTTTTACGCCGCGTTCGACGGGCCCGTTCACCGCACCAAAACGATTTCTCAGCACGTACAGAATATCTTGTTGCCGCGCTAAGACTTGGCCTTGCTTGACGCCTTGTTTGACGCCTTGTTGCGCTCCTTCGTTCCGCGCTTCACGTGTTACCTCGCGCGTGTGTTGTTCGAAAAGATTGCGCAAGGCGGGCAAGTGTATAAACTTTTCGGCGAAGGTCATGTTCTCGGTCTCCTTTACATCTTTGAAAAAGAGATCTTTGAGCTGTGGCGCCATGATTACCCTCCGAATTTAGTTTTCTGGCGTATTCGCGCAAGACAAATTTTATCGGCTTCAAAACTCTCCCGAAACCGACAACGAGAAATTGCGAATCTCTTCTAAGTTCTGCTCCACGATCGTATAGTTGTAGTTCGCGGCATTTTTAATCTGAAAAAGAAAGCCCAAGTTCTGCCATTGGTACCGCGCGCGAAAATTGAAAACCTTTTGTGGAATGCGTTCATAGTTCGGAAAGAACGAAACCGCCTCGGCGCGCGTGATGTAACGAAAATCGCCTTCCAAGGTGACGGGACCTAAGCGAAGCGACGGCGAGAATAAGCCGATAAAACGCGGACGATAGGGGAGCGGATCATCTTTCGCAATACGGCTGGCCGGTTCCGCCTTGAGATAATGCGAATCCATCCACGTGGCATTCGCGAGCACGCCGAAGCGGTCGCGCCATAGACTGAATTTAATCTCTGACTCGAGCCCTTGAATACGCGTGCGCGGGAAATTCCGCAACTGAAACTCCAAGCCCCGGGGATTGACTTGCAGCAACTCGATGGCGTCAAAATAATCATTCGAAAAGACGCTGATTTCCGCTGAAATATTGTCCCCGAAAGTCTGACGTATGCCAAGGTCGAGCAGTGTCGAACGCTCCGGCTCCAGTTCCGGATTGCTGCGCAGTTGCACGTTGTCATCCGGCTCGGTGACACTAAACCGCTCTGCAATCGAAGGCGCGCGAAAACCGCGACCGAACGACGCGCGCAGAATCGTGCCCGCAAACGGGTTGTAGCTGAAGCCGAATTTCGGACTGAATTGCGTCTCGGCCGAATCTCCCACCAAAACATACGTGTCGTAACGCACGCCCGCGCTCACTTGCCAAATCCCGGAGAGTTTCCACGTTTCTTGAATGTATGGCGAGACCGCGTCGCCTTGATGTTTGCCGTAGTATTTGGCTTCGACAATGTCGCGGCGATAATCCATGCCCGCGGTGATGTTGTGATTCACATGCGGCAGCCAATTGGTTTGCACCTCGCCGCTCAATCCCAGCGCGGGTTTGAAATCTTTGGTGAGATTGAACGGCAAGCCGATCAATTGCGCGTTGTAAGACAGGCGCGCTTTTAATGAGAGCACCGGCGAAAAGATTTTATTGTAGATTGCGGAGCCCGCGGCGCCATCGACATTGATACGATCCGTCAGCGTGGTTTCGAGCGCACGATCTTGGCTTCGCCACAAAACGAAGAAACCGCGCGCATCTCGGCTATAGGTGAGAAAGATCGAAAGGTTCGAAGTTTCGTCGAGCGCGATGACGGACTTGCCCGTGAAATACCAGCGCCGAAAATCGCCGTTCTGGCGATCACTCGTGGAAACATGCCGGGAGGCTGCGAGCCGAATACCTACTCGCCCGAACGTGTTGCTGTAGCTCACATCCGAACGATAGAAATGCAAGCGGCGATCCGTCCAATCCCACTCGGAAACCGAAGGCTCGGAATAAAGCCCGGCATTTTGCCGAAAGGCAAATTTCGCAACGGAGCTTGGCTGCTTGGTGATGATATTCACGACGCCGCTGATACCGCCGGAGCCATAGAGCACCGAGGCCGCGCCTTTGAGTACTTCCACACGCTCGACTTCCGTCACCGGCAGAATATCCCAATTCGCGCGACCGAGATCGCTGGTGAGCACGGGCACGTCATCGATCAACATAAGCACACGACTGCCGCCCAAACCGAGCAAACTGTAACCCGAGCCGCCGCGAATGTTGACGTTCTCGCCGACTTGCGCCACGCCCGGAATGATTTGCAACGCTTCATCGATGCGCACGCGGTCACGTCTACGCATCTCAGTGGAAGACATTAAACTCACACTGTTGGCCGCGAAGTTGAGATCTTCGGCTTGGCGCGAACCGGTCACAATGACCTGGCTGAACGTAATCGGTGTGGGCTGCAAGGCAGCGAGCACCACGGATGTAGAATCTTGTCGAACATTCACCGGCAGCACGTTGGTCGCATATCCGACATAAGAAATCTGCAAGTGCTGCATGCCCTCGGGCACG
>JABWAN010000448.1 GCA_013361015.1 Candidatus Zhuqueibacterota bacterium
TTGTTTAATGAGCGAACAGGTACAGCATCCGGAACAATGTTGGGGTTGCAAGGTGCGACAATGCAGGTAA
Source organism: Candidatus Zhuqueibacterota bacterium (assembly GCA_013361015.1). Taxonomy (GTDB): domain Bacteria; phylum Zhuqueibacterota; class Zhuqueibacteria; order Zhuqueibacterales; family Zhuqueibacteraceae; genus JABWAN01. The sequence goes on from JABWAN010000448.1 coordinate 71, forward strand.
CTGCAGCAGTTTTTTTGTTTGGCTCGATGGCGTATCTTTCGCCCAAATTAACATTATTTTGTTTATTCATCCTCGTCGTACTTTCTTGGCCGTTGAGAAAGTTTGATAAAAAAATTGCACATGCAGGCACAGAAGTGAGTAAGGAGTGGACAGATATTAGCTCAAATTTAGTTTTGGGGATTAAAAACCTTTTATTGCTCCAAATCTACGGGACCAGAAAGCTGGAGTTTGATAAAACACTTAACGGACTCAAACGTCACAATCATCATTATTATACATATTTTAAGTATGCCGGTATTAAGTTTGCAGTTCCTCAGGTTTTAGGTGTTATTCTTATTTGTTTGATTACGTGGATTGTGCATCAAACTCAGATTTTATCGACCGCAAATTTGATTACCTACTTTTATCTTTTTGTACGATTTGTTCAGATGTTTTCGGATCTTTCTAAGACTAGCTCAACTTTGTTGGTCAACTGGCCTCAATTAGTTGAATTGATGGAGTGGTGAGATTCAACACCCCAGGTTTTGGGGATGGTCAAGGATTCGAAGTTTATTCCCGCCATGCAAATGCCCCAATATGCGAGTCGCGTGTGCGCGAGCTAATACGGCCGCGAAACTGTGAGATTGGGGATCATTCGAAAATGCCGATCATTGTCGCTCATTAACTCAAGTGCTTCCACCAAAGCAGTGGCAGCGATGAGCGCATCTGGAATCTGCAATCCGTGACTTTTGGTATAGGCCACGATCAAATCAAAAGCACGCTGCGAAATCAACGGGCTTAGGGGTATCCTTGAATATTTCGCGAGCAGCTTTTGGGCTTTCGCTATCTCGTTATTATTGCGGCAGCCGGCGACGAGCTCCATAGCTGAAACCATCGAAATAGACAAGGGCGTACCAGCCTTGCTTTCATTGTCCACATAATCCGCGGCGATTTGATTGCCTCGTGACAAGTCAATCAAAACGGTAGTGTCGAGAAGTTTTCCGCTCATCACCGTGCCCACTGTTGTGCGCGAAGTTGGTTCAGCCAATCCCGTGAAGACAAGCCTTGCAGGTCTTCGCGATCAGCCCAGATGCCAAACCCCTCTGACTCGCGGATCGACTCGAAAACTTGGTCGCGAGGAGGGGCAGCGGCAAGCGCGGCGGCGCGTTGGCGTACCTTCATCATCTCGTCGATCAAGCGATCAATATCGGCGACGAGGCGATCTGGGGAATTCAAGGATTCGATTGCTTCCATTTCATGCTCCATGCAGTTTGATTCGTCTTGAAAAGCTGGGCGCAAAATAAGCCTCATCAAAAAGAAAAGCAAGGCAGCGTTCAACCCAACTAATGACTGTTTACTGAATGCTGATCACCCCCCTCTTACACCCGCGACGGCCAGAGCACCAACTTTTCCCCTTCCATTTCGAAGCCGTTTTTGATAAAAGCCTCCGCGAGGACACTCTGCGACGCCGTGCTTTCATTCACTTGCTCGACTTCGAGTCGCTGCCGCGGGCGCAGTGTCGCCGGAAGTTGCAGCCACACTTTCAAATTCTTGGCGAGAATTTCGGCGAACTCATTGCGCCAATCCTGCAACGTCCACAAGCGCGTGCCGTAGTTTTCCGAATAGAGCACGGGCATTTCATTCACAATAAAAAGATGATTGCTCGGCGCACGCACAACGGCGATTTTGTTGCCATCACTGTCTTTCATCTCCCATGCCACGGCTTCGCCGAACGGCAATGCCGGATCGAGTGTGCTCAATAAAACTGCATTCGAAACTTGCGTCTGCGTTGGAGATTGCAACTGCTCCAACAACTCCACGGCTTCCGGCAGCGCGAATTGAATGCCGGACAAACCCTCCACAAAATAGCCGCGACGAATCTCGCCCTGCCATTCCAAACGTTTCAGCACATGAAACAGCTTGGGCCACGGCAGCAAATCACTCTCGCGACGATACCAATCTTTCACGAGCACACCGTAGCGTTGCAAGAGCATGCGCGCTTGCCGCTCTGCGCGTTCAGTTTCGGAAATCTCTTTGCCCATCACGGCAAATGAAGTGGTGAGAAACCAGCGGCCCTCTTGCAATGGCATGCGTTCGCGAATGGTTTGTTTCAGATTGTATCTTTCACGTCGCGCGCGATCGCGCATTTGCCACGGCGATTTCCGAATAACGGAGTCCGAAACTTCAGCTTCAGTCTTCGCAACGCTTGCATTCGGCTGCAAAATCTTGAGCAACGCGGGATAGTGATCGCAACTGGTCAAGCCTGCGTGCACCAAACTCGACAAGCCTTGTTCGAGTTGCGCCGTGCTCAAGCCTGCACCGACTGTCATGTCGCGAAACAGGCTCGCGCCGTTTTCTTTTAAAAATTCAAACACCGCGCGTGCGGAGTCGTCGAGTGTGGCAACGCGTTCGAGCAAGTCGCTCTTGCGCGCGAGCAGATTGCCTTCGCCGCGCAATTGCAATTTCAAATAGCGCCGGCCTTCTTCGCCCTCGCTTCTCGCGGAGAGAATAAGATCGCCCGCGGCAATGCTCGCAGCGAATGCTTCGTGCCCTTTGTGAAATTCTTCCACGCCAAAACGCGTGCGCAAAATCTCGCGTTCAAAAAAATGCACCGGCAAGCGCAAGCCGCGATAGCGTTTCGCGAGTTCGAGCAATGATTGCCCCGACATTCCGACTTTGTGCCAGCGCAGCAAGAATTGATAGAACGTCGCGCGCGAGGCGGGTACATTGGCTTCGCGGCGCAAAGCAATCGCGCGGCGATACAGCTCCGCGAAGTTTTGGCGGTCGCACCATTGCTCTTCGCGAACGCCCTGCACGAGTTCGCCGCGCACGATTTGTTTCGCGGCGTGCAGGTCATGCAGAGCTTTTTCTAAAAGCTCTTTAGGGAGGAAAAGCGCTTGCTCAATTTGAGAAAAAGAAAGCGGGCCGCGTGCGCGCAAATGACGCTGCACGAGTGCGTGCGCTTGGTCGTCGTTCAATGGAGCATCGAACAAGTGCGCATCCGTCGCGGCGATCCACGCATACCCTTTGCTCTCATGTGCGCCCTCTAGAGTTGTCATTCCGTAGGAATCTTTTTCAGCACTTGAGAAACTTTTCGGTGTGACGGCCGAGGCTGCGTCGCCAGTGCTCAAAAAGATTCCTTGCTGAATGACAGTTTGAGGGGAGTGCGCACTTCTATCAAAACGAACGATGCGATTCGCCGCGCGCAATTCCTCAAGCCATGCCGTCGGCTCAATTACGCATCGCACACGCAATTCTTCCTCGTTAATCGGCCCGAGCTTCTCAATCACATCAAAAAGCTCTTCTGCGGATTTGGCTTTTCTTTCCGGCGATAAACACTGCCAACGCGCTTCGGCTTCTTCAACCAACGCAGCCGTCACAATCGCCGGAATTTTTTCACGCGAGAGCAATTCGGCGAGCAGCTCGCTGCTCACGTTCGCGACATGGCCGGGATAGCGCGTGCGATCTTCACCGTACAAATTGCTCGCGAGAAATTGAAACATCAAACCCGAAGCCATCGGCGAAGGAAACGGCGTTTCGATTTGATGAATACGAATCTCGCCGGCTTGCAATTTTGCGATAACGGTGCGCAAACTGCGCAAATCAAAAACATCTTCGAGACAATCGCGATAGGTTTCGAGCAGAATGGGGAAGTCCTCGAACTGTCGCGCGACTTGCAGCAGATCCGCGGCGCGCAAGCGTTGCAGCCACAGCGGAATGCGTTTGCCTTGTCGCGAGCGCGGCAGCAGCAAAGCGGAAGTCGCATTGTAGCGAAAGTGCGAAGCGAAAAGCGCCGAGTCCGCGAGCGCTTCCGCATCGAGCAAACGCATGACGATGCCGTCGTCATTGAAAGAGTATTGCACCTCGGCGTGATAGCGCCGCTCGATAGCAGTTGCCAGCGCAATCGCCCACGCGCCATTGACGCGGCCGCCGCAGCACGTGTGCAAAACAATATGCGGCTCGTTTGCGCTGTCGCGGAAAGATTCGAGAATGAATTGTTTGTCCGTGGGCAGCGCCGCAGTGTGCTCGTATTGCCGCAAGAGATAGTCTTGCAAATTGTGCGCGGTGTCTTCATCCGCACGACACGTTTCGCGCAGCCACGCTTCGCCTTCGCCGCGCTCGATCTTCTCCATTAACTCGCGGCGAAACGTTGCGATGCGTTGGCTCGTGGCAAAGTCGCGATAGAGCGAATCGCCCTTCCAAAATGGCGGGCGTGGCTTGACCGCGGCCACGGGCGCGACGATGATGCGATCTTGCAAAATTTGCTCGATGCGCCATTCGTTGTTGCCGAGAAAGAACACGTGGCCCACGCGTGATTCGAACACAAACTCTTCTTCCATCTCCCCGAGCTTGGTGTTGCTGTCCGCGAGATACACACTGTAATAGCCGCGATCGGGAATCGTGCCGCCGCTCATCGTAGCGAGCATACGACTGCCGCGACGACCGATGAGCTTGTCGTTCACTTTATCCCAACTCAAACGCGGTTGCAGCGCGCGCATGGGCGAGGAAGCATAACGGCCCGCGAGCATGTCGAGCACGTTGTTGAACACGGCAACGGTGAGATGACGATAGCAATAACTTTGTCGCACGAGCTGATAAAGCTCCGTGCGCGGCCACTCGCGCATCGCAACCTCCGCGACGAGTTGTTGCGCGAGCACGTCGAGACAATTTTCGGGAATGAAAGATTCTTCAATCTCGCCGGCGAGCATGCTGTGCGTGAGGCTCACGGCGTCGTCGAGGTCGGAAGGATAAAGCGAAATGAGCCGGCCTTTGCTCGTCGCGCTGAGCACGTGTCCGCTGCGACCCACGCGCTGCAATGCAGAAGACACGCTCTTCGGCGACTCGAGTTGCACGACAAGATCGATGCTGCCGATGTCGATGCCCAGCTCGAGCGAGGCGGTCGCAATCACTGCTGGAATGTTGCCGCTCTTGAGTCGCGCTTCGATGTCATAACGCGCCTCGCGCGAGATGCTGCCGTGGTGCGCGAGCGCGAGTTCGACATTGTAGTCGTTCATCAGCTCGCGATGCTTTTCATTCAACTGGCGCGCGACGCGCTCGGTTTGCGCGCGCATGTTGACGAACACGAGCGTGTTGCGATGGCTGCGAATAAGTTCATAAAGTTTGTTGATGACCGCGGGCCACACCGAGGCCTCGGGCAAATCGCCGAAGTCTGCGACGGGGGCGAGTACTTGCAGATCCATTTCTTTGCGCCGGCCGCAATCGACGATGGTCACCGGGCGCGGCGCGAAGCTTTCATGCGAAGAAAATTTTTGCCCGCCGAGAAAAGCGGCGATGCGTTCGAGCGGACGTTGCGTGGCCGAAAGGCCGATGCGCACCGGTTCGCGTTCGCACAGCGCCATCAAACGTTCGAGCGAAAGGCTCAAATGCACGCCGCGTTTGTTGTTGCTCACCGCGTGAATTTCATCGACGATGAGATAGCGCAGGTTGCGAAAAATCTCTCGGCCTTGTTGCGAAGTGAGCAGCAGAAAGAGCGATTCGGGCGTGGTGATGAGAATATGCGGCGGCTTGCGGAGCATGGATTGGCGCACGTTTGCCGGCGTGTCGCCCGTGCGCACGGCCACGTGCAGCGGCGGCGAGGGCACGCCCAGCTCCTGCGCGGTCGCGCGAATACCCGCGAGCGGCTCTTGCAAGTTGCGATGAATGTCATTGTTCAATGCCTTGAGCGGCGAGATGTAGAGCGTGTGCACGCCTTCGCGATTGCGCGCGAAATCTTTTTCATTCGTTTTCAAACCGGCGCGAAAGAGATCATCAATGCACCACAAAAACGCTGCGAGCGTTTTGCCGGAGCCGGTGGGCGCGAGAATGAGCGTGTGCTCGCCCGCGGCAATCACGGGCCAGCCTTTTTCCTGCGGCGGGCTTGGGTGCTTAAAATTTTTCTCGAACCATTGGGCAATGGCGGGATGGAAGGGGACGGGCATGGGACGATTGAAGATTGATGATGGATAGTAGAGAATGGCAGAAGATGTTGTAGCGTTATTTCATGGGATCATCTCTTTTTCAACTAGGCGCGTCACTTCCGCGACAAAGTTCTGCGCCGTTTCATAAAGTTCTTGTGCGCTTTCAGCGGAGAATTCGGCAAAATCGGTATAATCAACATCATGCCGTGCGTCATAAAGATGTTGATAAAATTTTCCCCATTCGTTTTCAACTATGCTGGTTTTGATAAAATGTTGGTGGAGAAGCGCCTTCACGCCGGAATGTTTTGATGAAGCAAGATCGCGCGTCTCAAGCAAAGCGGTTACGGCATAAAAACAAGCATAGTATAAACGATTGACTGCCGCCAGGTTTCGCTGTGCCGCAAGCAATACTTGGGCTGAACTCAATTCTTCCGAGGCTCGCTGCAACCGATACTTGATGACTTGTTTCTTTTCCTCTGTCATGATACCAGAACTCCTTCTCTTGCGATGGAGCGATACAGCGGCGTGAACTTTAATGGCGCGGCATGCCATTTCGAAAGTTGTCGAATGATCGTTGTGATGACGTGGTTATGTTCCAACTCCATTTCGAAGGTTTGATCGCGTATCATTCGTTCAAGCTGATACGTCACCTCTTGCGGCACGAGCACGAGCAGATCGATATCCGACTCCGGCGTGTCTTCGCCGCGCGCGACCGAGCCGTAGAGAATCACTTCGGCCTCGGGCACGACTTGGCGGATCGCATTCGCGCAAGCGGCGAGCAAACTCGCCTTGCTCGGATTGATTTTTTGCCATTCTTGATAGGTGCGCATGGGAATATTTCTCGTCGAGAGCATCTCGAAAGCTTGAAGAGGCTAGGCTATTATTTTTTGTCGAACCAAATTTTCTACCTCGGTAACAAACTGGACGGTTTGGTGATGCCACTGCTCAATCTCATTCTGAGTGAAAGACGGGAAGTCTGAGTAATCTCCAATATGGCGTGCGTCAAACAAATCGCCGTAAAATTTGCCCTAGGAAGATGGAATCGCGCGGCTCTTAACGAAGTGAAGATTAAAAAGAGAACGCACGCCGGAGTGTTTTGAAGAAGAGAGGTCTTGCGTTTCGAAAAGAGCCGTGACCGCATAGAAACATGCATAATAGAAACGATTGACCGCACCGATGTAGTGGTGCGCATCCATTAAAATTTTCGCCTCTGTCAAAGCTTCATGAGCGCGTTGCAGCCGGCGATCAATCACCTTTTTCTGCGGCTCGGTCATATTTGCACTCCTTCTCGGACAATCGCACGATACAACGGCATGAAATTCAACGGTTCGGAATTCCATTTGGTGCCTTGATAGATCATCGTCGCGATGACTTGATCGTGCTCTAATTCGATCTCGAAGATTTGGTCGCGTATTTTCCGTTTCAGCTCATACGTCACCTCTTGCGGCACGAGCACGAGCAGATCGATATCCGACTCCGGCGTTTCTTCGCCGCGCGCGACCGAGCCGTAGAGAATCACTTCGGCCTCGGGCACGACTTGCCGAATGGCCGCGGCGCATGCGGCGAGCAAGCCGGCTTTGCTCGGATTGATTTTTTGCCATTCTTGATAGGTACGCATAGAGCATTCTCGCTTTGTTTGCAGCGCAATATAGCGACAGTTGGATTTTGCCGCAAGAATTACCTTGCCGGGCACACGCCGCACGAGCCGGAAGCGGAAAGACGAAACCTCTCTCGCTTTCCGCAATAACTTACAAGCCGCCTCCAAAATTGCCCTTGCATTTCTTTCACACAGCAGGTTATATTTCATGTGTTTCGAATGTGCGCTGTTTCTTCTTGAAGAAGGTGGCTGACGCTGTAAAAGGGCTGGAAGCCAGAATGATGGACAGCAATTGACTAATCGTCTATTCGTTGCTCACGTGGTTTGAGGAAGGAGGGAGCCGCCATGTCTAGCGATCGAGGCTGGCTTTATTCCGCTCTGACGTTTTTCCTGCTCGTGGTTGCCGCTGGTTTTCTCACCCTAATAATTGAATTCATTCCCGAAAACATTGCACAGGCCTCTGCGCTACACGCCGCCCGGCAGGGCAATGTGCGCATCTCGCCTTCGCCCATCCTGCGCGAAGCCGCGGCCGCGCATCCGATTTATTACCTGATGACGGTCTCTAATCTCGGCGAAGAAGCTGATACTTTCAACTTGTCAATCTCCGGCAATCTCTGGCCGACGACCGTGCTCGCCGCGGATACCGTCACCAAAGTCGCCACGACCGGTGAGCTTGCCGCGGGCGGGCAATTCGCGCTCGTGGTGCAGATCGACGTCCCGAGCAATGCCGCGCGCGGCGTGCGCGATACCGTGCGCGTGTATGCGATATCCGCAACGGATGCGAGCGTGCGCGACGCAGCATTTATTGCCACCACTTCGCTCGGCCTGGCGGCGGATCTGCCCTTCAGCGAAGATTTTCCGGCGAACACTCTCAATGCCACGCGCTGGCTTAGGAATGACGGTCCGGCGATCGTCAACACGGATGCTGCGAGCGAGCCGAGTGCGCCCTTTAGCGTGAATTTCGACGGCGCGGACAAGGGCGGTGATCTCATCGAATCGCAGCCCATCAATCTCAGCCGCAAACGTGACGTCATTCTGCAATTCGCATATGAGCGCGGCGGCAACGGCAACCAGCCGGAGCCCGCGGATGATTTTTTTGTCGACTATTACAACGTCGACGGCGAATGGCTGCCTTTGCTCGCCTTGCCGGGTGCAGGTCCGAAAATGTCCAACTTTGCTTCCGAAGCGGTGCTGCTCCCGCACGATGCCTATCACAGCAGCTTGCGTTTGCGCTTTCGCAATGTCGCCACGCCCGGGCCGTTTGACGATTGGTACCTTGACAATGTGCGTGTGCTCGAGATTACGCCCGGCAAAATTCCGTTCCAGTCATATCCCCTTATTCTCCTTGGCATATTTGCGTTATCCAGGTAATAAATTGTGTCATTTTTATCAGCATATACAATGTTCATACCCGGCAACCCTCTAATGTTAAGCGCATTTTTAAACTCTGTAAAATTCCTTGCTTTATTCATAGTATGCCATTGCTCCGCAGCTTTTATACCCATATTAGCCGGAAACCGAACCGCATAAAATCCAGTTTTATTTTTTAGCACTGCACCATGCTTTCCCCAGTAAAATGTTTTTGTAACGGGCAACTTCAATAAGCCAATTTTAACTTTTAATTTAACCTTTCGAACCTCT
>JABWAN010000449.1 GCA_013361015.1 Candidatus Zhuqueibacterota bacterium
GCTTTTCGGAAGGAGGTCGTCATGACCGGAATAGACATGCTGTGGCTTCCGATCTTGTTGTCGTCTGTGTTGGTTTTCCTTGTGAGTTCTGTTATCCACATGATGTTGCCCTGGCACAAGGGCGATTATCGCAAGATTCCGAACGAGGACAAAGTGATGGACGCCCTCCGTCCGTTCGCCATTCCGCCGGGCGACTATATGGTTCCCCGGCCCTCGAGCATGAAGGACATGAGCTCGCCGGAATTTACGGAGAAAATGAAAAAGGGTCCGGTGATGATCGTCACGGTGGTGCCGAACGGCCCGGCTTCGATGGGGAAGAATCTCGCGCTGTGGTTTCTCTATTCCGTTGTTATCGGATTTCTCGCCGCATACGTTGCCGGACGCGCGGTGGCCCCCGGTGAGCCGTATCTGCACGTGTTCCGGTACGTCGGCACCACGGCGTTCATCGCATACGCGGTCGCACTTTGGCAAACGTCGATTTGGTATCATCGCTCGTGGATCACGACGCTCAAAGTCACGATTGACGGCTTGATCTACGCGCTCGTGACCGCGGGCGTGTTCGGATGGCTGTGGCCCAAGCAATAAAGCGCAAGACTCTCTTTAACCGCGAAGCAATGCCAATGGCCGCCATTTTTCATGCGCGTTGATTCGCGGTTCTCTCTTTGCGCGGTTGCTGCTTATACGGGCGCAATCGGCGAGAAGAACACCACGGCCGGCGGATTCTTTCGTTTAGTGATGAATTTTGATTTTCAAATATTGTGAGCGTCAAATGAAGTCAGCGAAACTTAAAGACGGCGCTTTACTTTCTGATATTCGCGCGGCCGGTTCGGAGCGTGAATCATTTCATCTTTGGTGGCTTGGGCAAAGCGGCTTTCTCGTGCAATGGCAGGGCCGCCATCTCTTGCTCGATCCCTATCTCTCCGATTCGCTTACGGTGAAGTATGCGAACACGGATTTGCCGCACGTGCGCATGACGGAGCTGGTGCTTGATCCTGTGCGATTCGATTTCATCGACGTGGTGACTTCGAGCCACAATCACACCGACCATCTCGATGCGGACACGCTCGTGCCGTTGCTGCATGCCAACCCCAATCTCAAGCTTGTCATTCCCGAAGCCAATCGCGCGTTTGTGGCGGAGCGTTTGAAAATCGCGGCCCATGCTCCGCTCGGTTTGAATGACGGCGAGAGCGTGAGCATTGCGGGTTTCAAGATCACCGCAGTGCCCGCGGCGCATGAAACCATCGAGCGCGATCGGCTCGGACGCTGCACGCATCTCGGCTACGTGGCGCAATTCGGTGCGTGGTGTGTTTATCATAGCGGCGACACGGTGTGGGAGGATGAAATCATTCGGCAATTGCAGCCGTTTGCGATTGACGTTGCGCTGTTGCCCATCAACGGACGCAAGCCGATTCGGCAAGTCGTCGGCAATCTCAACACCAAAGAAGCGGCCGCGTTTGGCAAGCGCATCGGCGCGAAGTTGGTCATTCCTTGCCATTATGATATGTTCACGTTCAACACGGCGGACCCGAACGATTTTGCGCGCGAGGCGGAGGCCGCGGGGCAACCGTATCGCGTGCTGGAGTGCGGCGAGCGCTGGAGCAGCGCACTAGCTGCGAAATAACGTGTCTAATGGGAGGAATCTTTTTACTCGCTGGAGCTAGTGCCGAGTGCTCAAAAAGGTTCCTGCGGAATGACATGAGGAGGGGACATGCGGCTAGCCTGAAAATATGCGCTAGGCGGCGCGATGCCATCGCTTTGAAGTCAGCTCGCCTGAAAAGATAAAAGTCAGGTAAACAAGCAAAGATAAACCGCAGGTGGAGCAGCGACAGAACAAAAAAAGCTTTCAGATTGCGCTTTCCGTGTTCGCTGGTTTCATGCGCGGTCATGCGCGTTTGCAAACTTTGAAAGGGCCTCAATTGAAATCCTCCGCCGTTTTTCTCCTGTGCCTCCCACTGCTCACAAGTTGCTCTGCGCCACCGCCGCCGAAACCCTACGGCCCGATTCCTTCCGCGCGACAACTCGCATGGCATGAATTGGAATACTACGCGTTCCTGCACTTCAATATGAACACCTTCACCGACCGCGAATGGGGCTATGGCGACGAGTCGCCGGCGTTGTTCAATCCCACGGAGTTTGACGCCGATCAAATCGCGCGCACGCTGCAAGAGGTTGGCATGAAGGCGCTCATTCTCACGGCGAAGCATCACGACGGTTTTTGTTTGTGGCCTTCGCAATTTACTGAGCACTCGGTGAAAAACAGTCCGTGGCGCGGAGGCAAAGGCGACGTGGTGCGCGAGTTGGCGGAGGCGTGCAAACGTCATGGCCTCAAATTCGGCGTGTATCTTTCGCCATGGGATCGCAATCACAAAGACTATGGCAAGCCGGAGTACGTGACTTATTATCGCAATCAACTACGCGAGCTGCTCACGAACTACGGCGAGATTTTCGAAGTGTGGCACGACGGCGCAAACGGCGGCGACGGCTATTATGGCGGCGCGCGCGAGTCGCGCTTTATCGACAAGAAAACGTATTACGACTGGCCGGCAACGTGGGCGCTCGTGCGCGAGCTGCAACCGAACGCAGTGATCTTCAGCGACGTCGGTCCGGATATTCGCTGGGTGGGAAATGAAAACGGTTATGCGGGCGAAACTTGTTGGGCGACGTATTCGCCGGTGGGTGAAGACGGCGGCGAGCCTGCGCCGGGCGACACGCGCTATCGCGAAGGCATCGAGGGGCATCGCGAGGGCAAGCACTGGCTGCCGCCGGAGTGCGATGTGTCGATTCGTCCCGGTTGGTTTTATCACGCGGCGCAAGATTCGTTGGTGAAATCCGCAGAGACTCTGTTCGATCTCTACTTCGAATCCGTCGGGCGCGGCGGCGCGTTGCTGTTGAATGTTCCGCCCGATCGTCGCGGCCGCATTCATGAAAATGATGAACGCGAATTGCGCCGGCTGAAACGCAGGTTGGATGAAACCTTTGCGATCAATCTTGCGCAGGGCGCGGACGCTACGGCAACGCACGTGCGCGGCGAGGCTTCAAGTTTCGGCGCGGGGAATGCAAGCGCTCGCGACAATCAGTCGTATTGGGCTACGGATGACGCCATTACCGCGGCCTCCCTCACTCTCGAATTTAGAACACCGATCGCATTCGACTGTGTTATGTTGCAAGAGTACATCGCATTGGGCCAGCGCGTTGAAGCTTTTGTGCTCGAAGTGTGGAGCGGCAGTGAATGGCAGATCATTGCAGAAGGCACGAGCATTGGTCACAAACGTTTGCTGCGCATTCCCGGGGTGCAAACGAAGAAGGTGCGTTTGAATATTGCGAAGGCAAGTGCGTGTCCGGCGATTGCGAATTTGGGCTTGTATAAAATTGCGCAGCAATAAAATGTTCAGCCACGACCTGGCCGTGGCAGAACGTGAAAGAAGCATGAACCAAAACAACTATCTCTTCATCAGCTACGCGCGCGAAAACGCGGAGTTCGCATTGCGGCTTGCGAAGGATTTGCGCGCCGCGGGCGCGACGATTTGGATCGACCAGCTTGACATCCCGTTCGGGGCGCGCTGGGACAATGTGGTGCAGCGCGCGCTCCATGACTGCGGGAGTCTGCTCATCATTCTTTCGCCCGACTCCGTCCGTTCGGAAAATGTGAAGGATGAAATCGCGCTGGCGCTCGACAAGGGCAAGCCCATCGTGCCCGTGGTGCATGAAAAGTGCGAGATTCCGCTGCGGCTGCGGCGCATGAATTACGTGGATAGCACGGAAGATTATGAAGCCGCGCTTGCCGCGTTGATTGCAAGCTTGCGCCGCGCCGGGCTTGCGGCGGATTCATCGGACGCGCGCGTTGCAGAAGAGTCGCGGCCCGTTTCCTCCGCGGCTGAGCGCGCCGAAGCCGTGTTGCCGTCTTTTCATCAACAAAAAAAGCGGCGGCGTTTTCTGCTGCTTGCGAGCTTGAGTCTCGTGTTGTTGAGCGGCGTTGGGGTGTTGTGGAATTTCGACCGCTTGCTCACGCCGCGAGGCATGGCATATATTCCCAGCGGCGAGTTTATAATGGGCGCTGATACCTCCAGCAGAGAGGACGAGAAGCCGACGCATCGCGTGCGCGTGAATGCGTTTTATCTCGACCAGCATGAAGTCACGGTCGCTCAGTTCCGCGAGTTTGTGCGGCAAAAAAATTATGGCACCGACGCAGAAAACGGCGACGGCGGTTTCGTTTGGACCGGTGCGGCTTGGGAAAAGCGAGCCGGCGTGAATTGGCGGCACGACGCCGAAGGCAACCTGGCACAAGACCATCATCCCGTGCAGCACGTAAGTTGGAACGACGCGCAGGCCTATGCGAGATGGGCGAAGAAGCGTTTGCCCACGGAAGCGGAGTGGGAATATGCCGCGCGCAGTTGCGGGAAAGATTACAAGTATGCGTGGGGCAACAGCGCGCCTACGCGCGCGAACGGCGGCAACATTGCGGACGAGTCTCTCTCGCGTCGTTTTCGCGATTGGCCGATGCATACTTGGAAGGGATATAACGACGGCTATGATTTCACCGCGCCGGTCGGTTCGTTTGCGCCAAATGAATTGGGGTTGTATGACATGACCGGCAACGTGTGGGAATGGTGTGAAGATTGGTATGAAGCAAAATATTATGAGCAACGCAGCGAGGACAATCCCACCGGGCCGGACAAAGGGACAAGCCGCGTGCTGCGCGGCGGCGCGTGTTGGAACAGCGCCGAAGGCGTGCGGTGCGCCGTGCGCAACGGGCTTTCGCCTGCGGAGCGTTACTACGCCGGCGGATTTCGCTGTGCGCGGGACGTGCTTTTTTGAGCGTTGCTCTTTATTGTCCGCGATCAACTCAAACTAAAATAGTTCATGAAAGGATCAGTAGAATGAAGGCTCTTGCAATATCGTTTTTGGCCGCAGCCTGCTTGGGAGTCATGGCAATGCAAAATATCAAGCCTGTCAAGGTCATCTTCTTTGGCGATTCGATCACCGAGATCGGCGTGCAGCCGGGCGGCTATATCGACCGCATGCGCAAAATGATCAAAGAGAGAAATCCCGTGGGCAGTTTTCAACTAACGGGCGCGGGCATCAGCGGCAACAAAGTGTATGATCTCTATCTCCGCCTCGAAGACGACGTGCTCAGCCAAAAGCCGGATTGGGTTTTCATCTACGTCGGCGTGAACGACGTGTGGCACAAAAAATCCTTCGGCACGGGCACGGATGCTGATAAGTTTGAAAAGTTTTATGTCGCGATCATCAAAAAGCTGCAAGCGAACGGCATTCGCGTCGCGCTCTGCACGCCTGCGGTGATCGGCGAGAAGGCCGACGGCCAAAATGAAATGGACGCGGACTTGAACAAGTTCTCACAGATCATTCGCACGCTCGCTGCAAAGTATGATTTACCGCTCGTCGATTTGCGGCGCATCTTCTTCGAACATCTTTCCAAAAGCAACGTTTCGAACAAAGAGAAGGGCGTGCTCACCAACG
>JABWAN010000450.1 GCA_013361015.1 Candidatus Zhuqueibacterota bacterium
ATTCGGGCAGCGCGTTGATCACGGTCTCCGCCACTTGCAACGTGCTGGCGCGGGTTTGCTTGACGACGCCCATGCCGGTGGTGGGCTTGCCATTCCAGCGCACCGCGGTGCGCTCGTCCTGCGCGCCGAGCGTGACTTCGGCAACATCGCCGAGACGCACCAATTCATTGCCGGCTTGTTTGACGATGATCGCGGCAAATTCTTCCGGCGTGGCTAAGTCGCCGCGTGTGCGTACGGTGAATTCACGATTCTCACCTTCGACGCGGCCCGCCGGGATTTCCGCGTTTTCGTTGCGGATGGCGCTTTCGATATCCTGCGGCGTCAAACCACGCGCGGCCATGCGCTGTGAATCCAGCCAAACGCGCATGGCATAGCGGCGCTCGCCGCCCATGAAAATCGAACCGACGCCGGGCAAACGCAACAAGCGTTCTTTGAGAATGCGCTCCGCAGCATCGGTCAATTCGAGATTGTTGTGCCGGTCGCTGATTAGCGCCAGCCACATGATCGGTTGCGCATTCACATCGATTTTTTGAATGATGGGATCATCCGCTTCGCGCGGCAGCAAACCGCGCACGCTGGCGACGCGATCACGCACGTCGTTAGCGGCTTGATCGACGTCGCGATCCAACTCAAACGTGATGGTGATTACCGAGCCTTGTTCCTGGCTGGAAGAGGTGATTGTCTTCACGCCCTCGATCGTGGAAAGCTGTTCTTCCAAAATATCGGTGATTTCCGTTTCGATGACGTTCGGGCTGGCGCCACGATATAATGTGGTGACGGAAACCACCGGCGGGTCGATGTCGGGATACTCGCGCACCGGCAATTGCGTAAATGCCACCATGCCGAAGATGATGATGACAAGACTCATCACCGTCGCGAGCACCGGGCGCTTTATTGAGATTTCGCTGAGCTTCATTATTGTCTCCGCAAAGAATATTCAAATGACAGAAAAATGAATCGCAGAAAAAAGCTCCCTTCCGCTTCGCGGCAGATCAAATATGTCATGATTCCGCGCAGCGGAATGCTTACAAGCGTTATTTCTCTGTGCGCCATTTTTCTGCTCTGCTATGCTAGTACACGCCGCCTCTTTGCAAAAAAAGCAAAGGCCTTTTCAAATGGATAAAAGAACCCAGATGAATAAGCTTCAACAGTTGGGTGCTTCTCTCCGTTGGAGCTTTTCTTTTGGGTTGCGGCTCGACCGCGTTGGGATATTGCCAATTTAGTTTTGCGGTGGCGCTGCTGAAATCGGCATCACCTTCGCGCCGGGGAAAAGTTTTTGATGCCCCGCGGCCACGACCATCGTCCCGGCGGCGAGACCATTAAGCACCTCGACGTTTTCGCGCATGCGTGTGCCGAGTTCGACCGGCGTTCTCGCCACCGTGCTGTCAGCTTGAATGACAAAGACGAGTGCTTGGTTGCCTTCAACAAAAACCGCCTCGCTGGGAATGACCAACGCATTTTCACGCTCGCCCAAAACGACGGTGACGTTGGCCGACATGCCCGGGCGAAACTTGCCGCCGGGATTGTTAAGGCGCGCGATGATTTTCACACGTCGTGTGGCTTGATCAACGATGGGTTCGATCACCTCAACCTTTCCGGTCAAAGCCACATCCGCATATGCGGTCGTGGTCACTTTGACCTCCGCACCACGCTGCAAACTGGAATAATAGCGCTCCGGGGCAGAGAAGTTGATGCGGAGTTGATCGATCTGCGCTAAGTCCGTAATCGCCGAACCCGCGCGCACAAACGCGCCCGGGCTTACGCGTCGCGAACCTACAATGCCGGCAAACGGCGCAACGATGCGAGTCTTTTGCAAACGCGCGCGAATCACGGCAAGATCAGCTTCCGCAACTTTCAGCGCCGCAGCCGCGTCGTCGAGAGTTTGGGCCGCGCCCAGGCCTTCGTCGGTGATGGTTTTAATACGGTCGAACGTAACTTTTCTTTGCTCGAGGAGGGCTAGCGCTCTCGTCTCTTCTGCGCGCAATTGCGTATCATCCAACTGTGCGATCATGCCGCCTTTGGCAATCGTCTGGCCCTCGCGAAACGGCAGGCTGACCACCAATGCATCCATTTCGGAAACGACGGTAATCGCATCTTCCGCTTCGATCGTGCCCACGGCTTCGAACGGATCGATGACGGCCTTTTGTGTCACCGTCGCCGTCTCAACGGGCATGGGAGGCATTTGAAAACCGCCGCCCTGTGCCTGCTGCTGCGAACAACCAGCCAACGCTAGCGCCAAGATGAGCAGCGTTCCGGAAATGAGTCTCCTGCTTCTCTTCGTATATCTCAACCGAGGTGTCATGCTAGATTTTACCCTTCTTTTAAAAGATACTGTGCATCACTGCTCAGGCATGCGGCGGCTTGTTTCTTCGGCCCGTGTGCAGTGCGCAGTGATTTACAGAACAATTCAATTTTCAAATGTGATGTGCAAGGTAAAGTCAGCCTTGAGCGCACGCGAGATAATGCAAGTGTTCATCGCGTCCGCGGCAATCTCGTCGAATTTCGTGCGCTCAATGCCTGGCACTTTGGCCGTAAGCTCGAGATGAATCGTCGTGATCGTCCACGCGCCCTGGACCTGTTCGAGAGTCAAATTCGCGCGCGTGCTCAATCTTTCCGGATTAAAACCCGCGGCGCTCACTTTTGCCGAGACCGACATGGTGAAGCAGCCCGCATGCGCCGCGGCAATCAATTCTTCGGGATTCGTGCCCGTACCCGACTCAAAGCGGCCGGTGAAAGAATACGGCGTTTCTTGCAGCACTCCGCTTTGCGTGGTGAGCGTGCCCTTGCCTTCTTTCAAAGTGCCTTGCCAAACGGCGGAAGAGTGACGTTTCATGTTGTGCTCCTTTTCTTTGTTATAAGCGTTCCACAGCATCGAATTGCTAGCGCGCCCACGCGACACCTCAAACGCATCATTTTTCTTTTGCGTCATTCGTGTATTTCATGGGCAAAAATTTGAAGCGAGACGGAATTTTCCAGCTCTCACGGGCTTTGTTCAGATGAAAGCCCCCACGTCAGTTGCTCCACCTGAACATTACGCGGGAGTCACCTCTGCAGCAGGTTTGCTCTCTTCGATTTCCGGTTTCCCCGCGAGGCCGCAGTATCCCAATTTCACCTTCTCATTGTCTTTCGTTACGGAAACCGCGCGCCACATCATGCAATCCGCGGCAATGCAAAAGCAATCCACATCCGGTTTGCCGCTGCCGATCCGGCGATTAATTGTCGAGACACTGTCTTCATAACGCCGTACCGCAGAGATCGCAAAAGGGCACCATTTGGTTTTCGCATCTTTTTCGGAGAGGAGCATATCTTTCCTTCTATCGCAGTCGCAGCTCAGGAGGCCACGCGTTCGGCGTGCGATTGCGGCCTCGCCGCATGGCGTATTATTTTTTCGATCTGTCGCACATGATGCTCAAAGTGCGCTTGCATAAAGATGAGCATCTGCTGGACCGTGAGCAATCCACCAATGGGATGGCGATAGAGCGACAATTGCAACATTTCCGGGGTGACGCGTTCGAGCAATTCGTGCAGCTTGTGCCGCTGAGTTTCCCACTGCACTTGCAAGTCGCTCAACGCCACTTCCGGCGTGGGCAAAATGAGCGGGCTGGGCGCTTTGAATTTTAGTGGCGCGCGCAAAGCCCACGTCATAAGCGTGGAGCGCAAACCCGCGCTCCAGCTCGCCTTCCGCAAAGTCGTAACTTGATCGAGCTTCTTTCCAAGATAGGCAACCGAAAGACTTTCAGCTAAAATGAGATGGTGCACGATCTCGCCGATCGACCAGGTTTGCGGCGCAACACGGAAGCGCAATTGCTCCACGGACGATTGCGCGAGCCGTTGCTGCAATGCGCTGCGAGTGCTCTCAAGGTGTTGGAACCTACGTAACAAAACTGCCAGCATAGAACCCGCTCCCACATTAAGCCGTGTCCAACTTCGCCAACAACTTTTTGCCGCGGCTCTTCATTGCCGGACTGCCGGCGCGTGTCAGTTTTTTGAGTTGTTTGATTATGTCCGGGCGCAATTCTTCATCGCGCTCGGCAATATCCGCCAAGGCTTGCATCGCGAAGGTTTTGACGATCCGGCTTTCGTCCGTAAGATATTGCGTGAGCATTTTGAAGACAGTGCGCCGCTCGCGTTTGTTCAAATCCAACCGCGAGAACATTTGCGCCGCGTGCCAACGCACTTCTTGCTGCTCGAGGCACGCGACTTGTTTTAGCAGTTTTGCCTTAAATGGCGCGAGCAACTCTGGCCACTGCGCCGTTACCTTTTCCACTACGTCGGCGCAGCGCATCCGAAGGAGCGGATCGCCGCTCAACATGCCGTCAAAGACCGCGCTTAAACGCGCGGGGTCGGCAAGCACGAGCGCAACAACTTCTTCCGATTTGCCGATGGAGCGCCGATCTCCGCCTGCCAGTTTTTGGAGCAGAACACTCATAGTTGTTTTGGAAAAGTGACGGTGCGCTGATGCACGCCAATACGCTTGCAGAATGGCGCTATTCGGATTTGTGCGTGTTGCGCAGCCGCTGCTCGCGCGCCAGTTCATACGATTGCCGGAGCAATGCGAGAGCATTTTCAACCTCGGCGGGCGTGCGCAAAAAACAACTCGCCCAACCACTTTCCGGCAAGATGTGATGTGCTTCGGCGCGGCCCAAACGCACAATTTCCTCGCGCACTTTTTTCGGAAACGGAATATCCACGAGATAATCACCATGAACATGGCCAAGCTCGCGCTTGCCCAAACGATACTCCGTGCCGCCGAAGCGATGCGCATGCGCCGTCACCTCCGGCCAAACCATAACCGTCGCGTGAATCTTTTCAGGCGCATCTTTAACGGACATATTCGTCATTTACCTTTCGCATCACCTGCTGAGAAGGCAATCGGTATTCAGTTCGTGGCTGCAATGCGCTTGCGCAGGCCCAACACTTTCATGCGATATGCCAAGGTTGTGGGTTTAAGCCCGAGCAACTCTGCTGCGCCGCCGGTGCCGTAAATTTTTCCTGCGCTTCTTTCCAGCGCCGCCAAGATGCTGGCGCGTTCTTGCGCCTTGAGCTGGTCATCGTGCGTGAGTTCGGAGCGTGTCGTCGCCGCGGGCGCACTGGCCGCCGTGTTCTTTGCGGAACGGTTCAGCGGCAGCGCATGCTCCAATTGCAGATCGCCGCCGCGCGCGAGAATGACCGCACGCTCGATCACATTTTGCAGTTCACGGATATTGCCCGGCCAATGGTAGTTTTGCAACTGTGCCACGTGCGCCGGCGTCATGCGCGGCGGCCGGCGGTTCCACTGCGCGCTCGCGCGCGCAATGAAATGTTCAGCAAGCAACGGAATGTCTTCCGGCCTGTCTCGCAGCGGCGGAACCGTGATGGGAAAAACGCTTAAGCGATAATACAAATCCTGGCGAAAACGGCCGGCCTCCACCTCCTGCTGCAAATTACGATTCGTGGCGGCGAGGATGCGCAC
>JABWAN010000451.1 GCA_013361015.1 Candidatus Zhuqueibacterota bacterium
TGGGGCAAAATGAAAACCGGCATGGGCGAGTACTATTACGGCTCACACCCACTCTTCGTGCTCGCGCGCTGTAGCTATCGCATGAGCGAGAGGCCTTACGGCGTCATCGGCTTCTCCATCGCATTAGGTTACGTGCTCGCGCTCGTCCGGCGCGAACGGCGTATTGCCGATGTGGAGTTTATCAAGTTTCTTCGCGAAGAACAGCTCGCGCGGTTGCGGCAAATTTTCACATGGTCGAAGCGCGCAGCTTCCGCGCCGGCAGAGCCGCGCGAGCAAACTGCGCCAGCGCATGCGAGCGCCATTGAATTCACACATTGTTGAGCGAATCCAGGAGCAGAATCATGACAACCGATATTCTCGGCATCAAAGTCGATCGCGTCGGCATGGCGGAAACGATCGCAAAGATCGATGCGTTCATCGCGCAACGCGCGCCGCGCCTCGTCATCACACCCAACGTCGATCATTTGATCAAAGCGCGTAAAGACGAAGAGTTCAAACAAATCTACCGCGACGCAGATTTATCCGTGCCGGACGGCGTGCCGCTGCTCTGGGCGGCAAAATTTCTCGGCACTCCGCTCGTCGAGCGCGTGAACGGCACCGATCTCTTTGAAGCACTGTGTGCGCGCGCCGCGGAGAAAGGCCATCGTCTTTTCTTTCTCGGCGCCGCGCCCGGCATTGCCGCAACTGCCGCCGCGGAGTTGGAACAACGGCATCCGGGGCTGAAAGTCGTCGGCACCTATTCGCCGCCGTACGATTTCTTCGACTCGCGCGAAGAGAATGAAAAAATCGAGGGCATGATTCGCGCGGCGCAACCGGATATTCTTTTCGTCGGCTTGGGCGCGCCCAAACAAGAGAAATGGATTTCTCGCCACATGCACGCGCTGCAAGTTCCTGTGAGCGTCGGCATCGGCGCCTCCTTCGAATACGTTGCCGGTTGCACCGCGCGCGCGCCCTATTGGATGCAGCGCAGCGGCTTGGAATGGCTCTATCGCATAATCGAAAGCCCGAGCCGATACTGGCGGCGCTACGTTGTGGAAGACGCGGTTTTCTTCCCGCTCGTCTTTGCGCAATGGCTCAAAACGCTCACGCAGAAACGCGTGCCGCGGCCGGCGTTTTAAGCGGCTCAGTTTTTCTATGAACGGATAAGGCCTCTTTGTTTTATCCGCGTACTACCTGAATTTTGCACTGCTGCTATCGCCGACCGTCGCCTGAGAATGAATCATCAGGTGACGACTTGCACCTTTTAGCCTGCGGTTTCAACCGCAGGCGGAGGTTGGTGTATGCACTCCTGCAAAATTCAGGTACTTACCAAATCCGCAGACAAGATGCTTTTAGGCTTTTGTGTTAACCCAAAAGAGTGAAGAGAGTATGTGTGGAATTTCAGGAATCTTTCTGTTTGATGGCCCGCAGTCCGGCATGGCTAGCCGGATTCATCGCATGACCGATACGATTCGACATCGCGGGCCGGACGACGAAGGCTATTGTTTGATCAACACGAAGACCGGCGGCTATCAGCTCGCCGCAGGTCCCGAATCAGTCGCGGAGATTCGCCAAAAGCAGCGCTTGATCAATGAAATGAATCAGGAACATTTTGATCTCGTGCTTGGCCATCGCCGCTTCGCCATTCTCGATTTGACGGTCGGCGGACATCAACCTTATTTCGATCCCAATGGCAAAATCGGCGGCGTGTTCAATGGCCTCATTTACAATTATAAAGAAGTCAAAGCCGAGCTGGAGGCGAATGGTCTAGCCTTTTATACCGATTGCGACACGGAAGTCTTGTTCAAGGCCTATGGCTATTGGGGAGAAAAATGTTTTGCCAAACTCAACGGCACGTGGGCGATTGCGATTTATGATTTCAATAAACGCGAGCTGATTCTCTCGCGCGACCGGCTCGGCAAAAAACCGATTTACCTTCATCGCGGCCGCAACGGTTTGTATTTCGCTTCGGAGATCAAAGCCATTCTGCAAGCGCTCGACGCCGAAGTCGCCGTTAATGAGCGCGCCGTGTTTGATTATTTGACGAGCGGCTATCGCGACCTTGCGCAGCATACGTTTTATGAAGGCATCGAGAGCCTGCCGCCGGCTTCGGTGCTGCGCATCAACGCGAACGGCAAAACGGTTTCGTCTAAGTATTGGGAATTGCAATCGCGCCGCGACGGCGCTCTCGCGGGGGCTACGCCTACCGAAGCTGCCCAAGCACTGCGCCGCATACTTGAAGACGCAGTCCGCATTCGCATGCGCGCAGACGTGGGCCTCGGCGTGGAGCTGAGCGGCGGGCTTGATTCTTCTTCCATCGCCGGGCTTGCGAGCGCAGCGCATTCGACGCCGCTGTCGTGCTTCACGGTTGAATATCCGCAGACCCAGTGGAACGAGGAGCCATACGCGCGCGAAGTAGCGATGCGCTTTCATATGGATTATCACGTCGTGCGTTCGCCGGAGCGCTGGTTTTGGAACGACGTGAATGAGTTTGTCGCTTTGCACGAAGAGCCGTTTCATTCGCCGAACTTGCACACGCAGCAAGCGGTTTGGCGGCTGATGCACGACGCCAACATTCGCGTGATTCTTTATGGCGCTGGCGGCGACGAAGTGTTTGCCGGCTATCGCAAGGAGTATTTCTATCGCTATCTGCGCGACTTGCTCAAACGCGGCGAGATGGGAGCGTTCAGAAAAAACTTTATGAACTTTTCCGAGCTTTCGGCGCATGAACTGCTTGCCAAAGCCTGGCAGCAGTATTTCCCCAAAGCCAACGGCAATGGATTGGCGCTGCGCAGCTTGCTCCACAACGGCCTCGCGCGGATGCCCATGCGTGAGTCCAACGGCGCCACGACGGAAGCACAACTCTATTCCAACATGACCGAGCTGAAAATGCCGTACTGGCTGCTTTCGAATGACAAGAACTCGCTCGCGATTCCGGTCGAGGTGCGCGCGCCGCTGTTGGATTATCGGCTCGTCGAGTTTGCTTTTCAATTGCCGGTGGGCTTGCTTATTCGCGACGGTTGGTTGAAATGGATTTTGCGCCAAGCCATGGATGACGTGTTGCCGCCGAAGATTACGTGGCGCCGGCAAAAGATGGGCTATCCTTTCCCTTTGCAGGACTGGTTGCAAAGCTCGCAGAAGATCATTACGGAACTGTTTCAACGGAGCGACAATCCCTATCTCAACAAGACCATGATCGGGCAAAATCTCGGCGCGCTGATGGCGCAACATCCCGAACAAATGTGGCGCATGTTGAGCTTGGAGCTTTGGCACAAACGCTTTATCAAACAAGAAAAGATTTTGCTCTGAGCTTCCGCAGGGGCGGAAATACAAAGAGCCTTCAGTCTCTCTTCCTCACAGCCAGACCGGAGCTTCAGTTGAGGCTCCGGTCATTTTTAAAGAACTGCGTTTTTCTCTAATTGCTTCTTAGCTAAAATGGAGTATGGGTTATGCCTCGCACACTTGTAACCGGCGGAGCCGGTTTTCTGGGTTCACATCTTTGTGAATATCTTTTGCAACACGGCCATGAAGTGATCGCCATGGGCAGCAAAATAAAAAAAGAGGCGGCACCAAACAATGCATAAGGTTTTTGAAACATATCTTCAAAAATGATCGTTGTGTCCCACCCATAATCGAGCCACAGAAAATTCAACACATGCAGGCTTGCGTAGAAAAAGGAATATAACCCAAACTCCCTGCGCAGTGGACGCACCCATGTCCATCCGAAGAGCAGGAAGAGCGGCATACAACTAAGCGAAAACCAAAGGAAGATCAAAGCAGTTTTTCCGGTGCGCAGCATGATCGCACGGATCGGGTCGGCACCAAGGTCATTTTGCACCCAGCCCAAGATCATCCATAATAACGGCAGCCATGCCATGAAGTGAACGACGCCACGAAGTAGCGTGTGAAGATGAAATTGATGTTTTTCAGACACCTGTTGCTCCCATTGGAGAAGACGCGGAAGAGACGAAAATGACTTGCCGTTGAAAATCACGGCAAGTCATTTTTTATGTTACTGAAAGAGGCGTTTGTCCTTGCGCCTTTTCATGGATTATTCAGAGGCTTCTTCAACCACAGGGCTGGGCGGAAGTTCCGGCTGGGCGGCATATTCCATCGGGAGGACGCCGGTCAGCGCGCGCAGGAAGGTCACAATGTCGTCAACCTGGTCAGCTTCGAGTTTTTCGCCCAACTGATGGCGAGCCATCAACTGCACCATGGCTTCGAGGGTTGGGATGCTGCCGTCGTGCAGGTACGGACCGGTCACAGCGATGTTGCGCAGGCTGGGAACTTTGAAGGCGTACTTGTCGGCTTCTTCGCCCGTCACATTGTAGCGACCGAGGTCGTTGGTGGTGTAGGGTTCTTTCGCGCCAAGGGTGGTGAACATACCCCCACCCAAAGCTGGTCCGCTATGGCAGCTGGCACAGCCGGTTTCAATGAAGAGCACGAAACCGCGTTTTTCTGCTTCGGTCAGGGCGTCCATGTCGCCGGCGAGGAATTCATCGAAGCGACCGGGGGTGAGCAGGCGGCGTTCGAAAGCGCCGATTGCCTGACCCACATGGTCATAGGTGATGGGATCAGGATCGCCGGGGAAAGCCGCTTCGAAGAACGGCAGGTAGCCAGGAATGCCCTTGAGCACTTCCACTACAAAATCGCCGCTGGGCATGCCCATTTCGCCGCCCGCGAGGATCGGTCCCTTGGCTTGTTCTTCAACGTTCGGGGCGCGACCATCCCAGAATTGGGCGGTGTGAAGTGCGGCATTGTACACGGTGGGGGAATTGCGACCAACCGGGTTGCCGGAGTGACCGAACGAGAAGCGCAGACCATCCATGCCGTAGTTATTCAAACCGTGGCAGGTATTGCAGGACATATTCCCATTGATCGAAATGCGGGTTTCGTAGTACAGCATGCGACCCAGGGTGATGAGTTCTTCGCTCATCTCATACTCGGTGGGGGTGACTTCTTCGGGCATGGTGCCAAAGATGTTGAGCATGGCTTCGGTGATTTCGGGTGTTTCCTGTTCCTGTGCGGCGGAACCGCAGGCAGCCAACACGAAGACCAAACCAAGCGCGATGAGGGTAAATATGGCTTTGTTTTTCATCTTCATTCTCCTTTTTGGAATTCGGAGAAACCTGAGCACACAATGGTGGTTTCTCATGTATTCCTAAGCATTGTAGGTCTGCGGAGATTTTCCGTCATCACCCGGCTGGATGATTCCTTGTGGTATTTATTACAAAGCAAAACGCCTCATCCACACTAGTCCAAGTGGATGAGGCGGCGTGAGGTTTGTCTTTCATTTATGTGCGTTTGATCAGGTTGGCAGCTTGCAGGCGGTTTTGCACGTGCAGTTTATCGAGGATGTTTCGCAGGTGTGAGCGAACGGTGTTTTCAGAAATGAACAGGCTCTCTGCAATTTCGCGGTTTTTCAAACCCTCTGCAACCAGATGCAGCACTTCCAGTTCGCGGTCGCTC
>JABWAN010000452.1 GCA_013361015.1 Candidatus Zhuqueibacterota bacterium
GGCAATTGAAAACGAATCGTCGTGCTCGCGTTGGTTAAGCCGCGCGTGGGAAAGGGATTTGGAAAATTTTGCGCCAACTCGAACGCGCCGGGCAATTCATGCGTCTGTACAGTGACCGCGGTTGCCGGCTTGGTATATTTGTAAACCGTGCGGCCGACCGCATAGCCCAGCGTGTCACTCAGAAAACGTACGCGATTCATACTCGCGCCAAACCCCGCGGATTGCCAGGTGTCGCCGCCGTCTTTGGTTTGATACGAAGGAAAAGAACTGTTGCCGCCGATCCAGCCATTGCGCTCATCCACAAAGCCGATGCCCTGCACGAAATAGTAGCTGCTCGAGAAGAGCTTCTCCTGCCAGGTTCTGCCGCCGTCCGTGGTTTTCAAAAAATAAATCGGCGTGGCGCTATTGCGTTGCAGCGAAACATATCCCACTTTGCGCGAAGGGAAAGAAATCTTCCAGCACCATTCTCCGGCGCGCGTTGTGGTAAAACGCTTCTGCCAAGTTTGGCCGCCGTTCGCCGTGTATAGAATCACGCCGTTCGCATTGCTGTGCGTGGCATTGGTCAAGCCCACGGCTATGCCCGTGTCGGGATGAAAGAAATAAACGTCGATCAAACCGGCCGCGTATGCGCTCATGTTTTGCGCTTGCCACGTTGCGCCGCGATCGGCTGTGCGTGCGAAAAATGCCGGCCCGCGTACGCGCCCCACCGCGCAAATCACGGAATCATTCACCACGTGCATGCCGCATAGCCCGCGCGGCTTGGGGCCAAGGAACGTGTTCATCGGTTGCCAAGTTTGGCCGCCATCTTGCGTGTGATACAACGTTGTGGAATCGGTCGCGCTGAACTCGCCCGGGCCCACGTTGCCGGTCCAACCGTTTTGTGCATCGAAAAATCCGATCGAACGAAAGTGCGCACGCGGCTCCTCAAATTGTTTCTGCCATGAACCGCCGCCGTCAACCGTGCGATAAATTTGGCCGGAGCCGTTGACGATCCAGCCGAGGCTTGCCGTGATGAAGTAAACGTCGTTGTAGCGCGTGAGAATAGGAACGTTGGTGAGCGTTTGCCACGTTTGCCCGAGAAGATTATTGCAAGCGATCAAACCCATCAATGCCACGAGCCGCACAATACGATAAGCCACGATCCACTCCTTCCAAGTTCTACCTAGTGCTGCATCAATTAGTGTCGTGCAAAATAGGACTTCCCCGCGACTTTACAAGCAGAATTTGCCGCGCACAAATTTTTTGCGTTGCAAACCAGTATAGCGATCAACGTGCTGGGGCATTGCAGCACTAACCGCCTTCGCCACGCACTGCAAGCACGGAAAGCGCAATCTCCCAAGAGAGGGCTACGAAATTTCGTATTGCGCTTCACTAGAAATTTGCAAAAATTGCAGCAAGAGAACCGCGCCGTTCTACAGTTAACTCCACGGCGAACTCCCATGTTGATGACTTCAATAACCGGTTCGAGCCCATGCTAACCAACCCATTCACACCTTCGGAAATTGCCGTCCGGCCGAATGATTTCTTCGGCCGTGGTGAAGAACTGCACCTCATTGCGCACGCGCTGACTAAAGGCTCCGTCGCGATTCAAGGCCCGATGGGCATGGGAAAATCTTCACTGCTCTCAAAGGCTCGGCTGCTCATGGAAGACAAGCCGCAGGCCGCACAATCCGTCATTGCCGTGGGCGACAAGGAGGTGAAAACAATTGAAGAGGCCGCGCGCCTGCTTTTGCAGTCATTCGTTCAAATGAACGAAGCCGGCAACACGCTGACGGTTCATTTGAGAACGAGCTGCACAATAGCAGCCGCTGAAATTTGCGGATACTTGAAAGCCGGGCACGATCTTGCCGCGCTCAAAAAGATCATCGAAACAGAGACTTTAAAAAAGATTCTCGCAGACCGGCAGCTTCTGATTCTGGCCATTGACGAAGCGGACAAATGCCCGATTCCCCTCGCGCGGCTTATTCGCAGCCTCACTATGCATGCGCAGCAAAACGGCGTGAAGAACGTGCGCTTTTTGTTGGCGGGGGTGAGTCCATTTCTTCAAGCGATGCTAAAAGAAGACGCCGGGGTCAATCGCTTCTTTGCGAAGACGATTACTTTATCTCCCATGCCGTTGGAAGAGGCCGCGCTGCTCATCGAAACCAAGCTCGCGCAAGTGGTGCGCGAGGCCGAGCACAATGGTCTGCGCCTGCAAGTGCTGCCCTCCGTCATTGCGCGCGTCGCCGCGCTTTCCGGCGGCCATCCTCATTTGCTGCAACTATTGGGAACTTATTTGGTGGCCAACGAAGAGGGCAACCCTGATGGCGTCATCAATTCCAGAGATCTCATCGACGCGCTGCGCAAAATTTGTTATGAAGATCGTGGCTTCGTTTATGACGCAACACTGCGCCAGTTGGAAATTTACGGCATGTTGGAAGCACTCAAGAATCTCTTCGGCATCGCCTCGCCGGAATTTCCCACCAGAATGGCGCGCCGTGCCGCACACAAAGTCGCGGAGGAGGAGGCCATTGCGTGGCTTATTGCCGAACATATTCTCTCCGTGGTTTCGCATGAAGAGTACGGTCTCATGGATGAATTTCTGCGCATTCGCATGCTCATGGATGAAACCGAGCGGGAGAGTGAAATATTCAACTTGGAAAAACGGCTCATCCACCGCGGCGCGATTGGCGAGGAAAGATTAGCAGACGAAGGCGAGGCCTCCGAAGATGTCTATGCGCGAGGCGATCTGTTGTCCATCGAAGGGAATGAGCTGGATTTTATCGATCCCTCCAACGACAGTTGAGCAAAAGTTATGAATGCATTCTAGCACATTACAGAAACTTGTTCATACCTGAATTGAAATGCACGTCCTGTAAGCGCCTCCCCGCCGTCCTCGCTACGCAAAAAATATTGGCTATCTACAAAAAACGTTTGTTATGCTGGTGGCCATTCCGTATGTTTTTAATATGACTTCTTCATTTCCTAAAAGCCGTAAATGCTTGTTGGCCGTTGCGTTGATCATCGGGCATCTCGTTGCTAGCTTTCTTGCACCGTGGTTTCATCAGCATGCCGGAGAAGATCACGCCGAAGTAAAAGGCGATTTTTATCATTCGCACATTTCGGCGGTTGCTTCGCATGCACTGGAATTTGAGCAAGATCATCACGATTTGCCGGACGGCTTGCATCTTTTCGAAGGCTCGCAGCTATTCGAGAAAATGCAAGCTGCCATCGCTGCGCATTTCGGGCAAATTTTCGCTCCCGGCAAATTTGCGCCGCAGATTGATTTTTTCGTTTCGCCCTTTGTTGAAAATTCTCCCCAAAATTCTATCGTCAAAGCTGTCCTCAAGCTTCCACCAATTCAACCTGCCCGAGATTATTTCGCTCTAACCGCTACAGGCCTTTCGCCTCCGCTCGCCTGATTTTCCTTTTTTCCGTTTTGTCTTTTACCGATTTCAATCGAACGAACCTCGCAAGAGACCATCGAAACGGCATTTCTTTTTCTAAAATGTAACCAAGCGGAGGATCTCGTTTTGAAACACATGCAACTCGTCACTTGGTTTCTTTTCTTGTTTGGATTTTCGAGCATTGCAACACCGCAAGAAATGAAGCCGGCCCAAACTTTAACGTTACAACAAGCCCTCGAACGCGCGCTGGCGAATTATCCGGCGCTGCAAATTCAACGTTATGAGATCGAGCAGGCGTTGGGACTTAAAACCACCGCCGGCCTGTTGCCCAATCCCGTGCTTTCTTATTACAAGGAAAATCTCAAACTCGGCGGGTTAAAAGGCGGCGAAGAAGTACTCTCCGCCGGTTTGCCGTTGAATTTTCTTTGGAACCGTTGGTCACAAACCAACGCCGCAAACGCGCAGGTGGAAGCAGAGAACCTCACGCTTGCCAACGTGCAGCGTTTGGTAAAATTTGAAGTGCAAAAAGCGTTTGTCGAATGCTATTATGCCGATCAAAGTTATCAGGCTTGGCAGAAAGCCGCCGCCGTTTTCAGGCAAGCCGCGACTGCCGGCAAGATTCGTTTGGCCGATGGCGACATCTCCGGTTACGAGCAGCAGCGCATTGCGTTGGAACAGCAACGTTACCAAAAGGCTGCCGGAGAAGCGCAGGTGGAATTCATCAACAGCCGGCGGCGACTAGCTTTTTTGCTCGACCCGACGCGGAGCGAAATGCAGTTTGAACCGACCGATGATTTTCAAACTCCTGCCACAGAAATGAATTTGGAAAAGCTGCTCGCATACGCGAGGCAAAATCGTCCCGACTTGCAAGCGGCGCGCGCCATAGCGCGCAGCAAGCAAGCGGCATTGCGCGCGGCCAAATGGCAGCGTTTGCCGGAAGCCAGTGTTTCTGCCGGTTACAAAAAGCAGGTGGATGATTTCAAAGGCGCGGTGATACAGGTCAATCTCGGCTTCCCGCTCTTCGACCGCAATCAAGGCGCCGTGCGCAGCGCCCGCGCCGCGCATGAGCAGCAAATCACCGCCACAGGGTTGTTGGAAAAACAAATCGCGCTGGAAGTGCGGCAAGCTTACGACCGCTATCGCCTTTACCGTGAATTGTTGGAAACGCGCGACGACGAGCAACCGGAATCCATGTTGGAGATCGCGCAATTCTCGTATGCCGAAGGCGAGATGCCGCTCATCGAGCTGCTCGACGGCGTTCGTGCATACAGCGAAGCTTTTCAAACCCGCTTTGATTTACTGTTGCAATATCAACTGAGCATGTTTGAATTGGAGAAAGCCGCCGCAACTGGAACATGGTCACAAAATTGAAAGGGCACAAAAATACTTTTGTGAGCTTTCACTTTTGTGTCCCAACACTTTTTGAGGAAAAATCATGTCACACCTTATTCGTTTTGCTTTTTGTCTTTTGCTCTTTGCCCTTGGCCTCGGCTGTCAAAGCCGCGATGAGGCCACAACCGAACACGAGCACGAAGGAACTTCCGTCACCTTGTGGACTGAGAAGACTGAGTTGTTTATGGAATATCCCGCGCTCATCGCCGGACAAGAGGCGGCCTTCGCCGTGCATCTTTCCGACTTGAAAGATTTCAAGCCGGTGACGAGCGGTAAGCTCACGTGCGTTTTCAAAAACGCTGCCGGCGGCGACTTGACCGTCGTTGCCGAATCACCAAGTTATCCCGGCATCTTCCGACCACTCGTGAAATTTTCCGAAGCCGGTGTTTATGATCTCGAGCTGCGGCTCGAAGGCGAACAAGTTGCGGACGTGATTCGCGTACCGAATGTGCGCGTCTTTGCCGATGAAGCCGCCATTCCGCACGCTGCAGAAGCCGCGGCGGGCGTAGAGTTGATCACGTTTCTCAAAGAGCAGCAATGGAAAATTGATTTCCGCACCGAGCCGGCGCAGACGCGCAAGCTCTCCGGCTCGGTCAAAGCCGTCGGTGAAATTTTGCCCAAGGCGCAGTGGCACGCCGAAGTGCCCGCGCTGGTGAATGGCGT
>JABWAN010000453.1 GCA_013361015.1 Candidatus Zhuqueibacterota bacterium
AAGCCGCTCGTCAGCTCCGGCTCGACGAATATGTTCATCAAAGCCGGCGCGGATTCATACAACCTCGTGCTGCAAGTTTCCGACAAACCGGATTTGGAAATTCGATTGCAGCCGGCAACGCAGCCCGTCGCGCCTGCGCAAGCTCAAAACGGCAAAGCCGGAGGGACCCATAATGGTGAAGAAGAGCCTGCGGCAAAGAGCACCACGCTGCGCGTGAAAGACCTCGCGAGCCTCAGCCCCAAAACGCGTACAATTTTGGGAAACTACATGCGCACGCCGCGGCCTTATACTTATAGCGTGGTTAACTCCGACGTCGTTTTCGCGGTGGATCACATGACCATGATCGACAACAAGCTGCACGTGATCGCCACCGTTTTGAACAATTCGAGGATCACATATGACATCGGTTATGTGCGTTTCAAGTTGATCGAGCGCGCCAGCTCATACATTTTCTTTTCGAAGCAAGTCAAAGCCGAGGAGATCGAGCCGGTGCAGGAAGTGTTCAACGCGCGTGTGCTGCCGAATCAATCCACGCGCTTGTTGTTCGTGTTTGATAAGGTGGGGCTTTCGGATAAGAGCACGCTGGAAATCAAATGCTCGGAAGAAAGTGGGCGGAGGGATTTGACGGTGAATGTGCCGGGGTCGTTTATTGAGTGAGCGTATTCCTCTCTTTTGTCATTCTGTAAGCAACTTCCCTCGTGCTTGAGACACATCTCAAAATAAGCTGTGTGCCGAGCACTAATGAAGGTTCTTTCAGAATGACAATCTCTATAACAAGGAGCCTTATGAACCTCGAAAAGACATTTTTTGAAACGAAGAACGGCCAACGCCGCTTGAAGCCGCAGATGGTGATGTTGTTGAGCGTTTCGGCATTTGTGATTTTTATTTTGATTGTGTTCGCGATGCGCGGCAATAAAGCTGCGCCCAAAAAGATCGAAGGGCCGTATTCCACGCGGACAGCCCTGCCGCAGCCGAAGTTGGATTACAACATGGTCAAGTTGGATACGTTCGCGTTGGGCGATTATTACAGACCCAAAGAAGAGCCTTCGGTGGAGGTGTCGCGTGTACGCGAAGGGCGTTCAACGGAGCAGGCAACGCGCTCGGAAAGCCTCCGTCGCCGGCCGGAAGGTGAAGCGCAAGTCACGAGCACGCCACGATATTTCGGGTCGTCGAGTAATGTTGTGGATCGCAACCCGAATATGATCGTGTACAGCAGCCTGGCTTCGAATCAAGTGACGGGAGGCAGCGTTCTCGGTTTGCAATCGGCTTTGCTCAAAGTGATTTTGCCGGAGAAGACCGCAGTGACGAACAATAGCCTGGTCGAAGCGCGTGTGATGACGGAAGCTTCGTTGGGCAGCATCAACATTCCGCGACGTGCACAGTTGATCGGCACGGCTTCGCTGCAAAACAGCCGGGTGCAAATTGACTTTCGCGAGATTCGTATCAACGGCGTGACGCGCACGTGCAGCGGCCGCGCGTTTGATTTGAAAAAGCTGCCGGGCTTGGCCTACACGCCGCTCGATGCCGCGACGCGTAAAGCCGTACTCGATGAATTGCGCAGCGCAGCTTCGGCATTGCCCATTGTCGGGCGTTACGCCAATCAAACCGAAATCAATCCATTCAATGAAGAAGTGGCTAGACTTGAAGAGGGACAGGAGTTCTATGTTCAGATTACCAACATTTTTTAATCGCCGCCTTGCAGGAATGAGGCAACGCGTTCTTTTTAGAATTATACTCGCATGCAGCTTCGTCTTCTTGTTCGCGCTGCTTTCGTGTGAAAAACACAAAGATCCGTTTTCGGCGAATAACACGCAGCCGTTTATTACCACGTTTGTATTCAAGCCGGATTTGACGTTGCCCGATGCTTCCTTGCGCGCCGACGGCGATTCGTTGAAATTCCGCGCGGGCGAAAGCTATCCGATCGCGTTGGTTTACGAAGACTCGGAATCGAAAACCGGCAATCGCAAGTTGCGCGCGAGTTTCAGATTCGTGACAGGCAGTGGAAAGATCACGAGTAACAAGTTCAGCAACCCGAGCAGCGATGGCCTGTCTTTCGATGTCCCCGCTTCGTTTGATGGCGAAATTTTCCTCACGCCGGACAATGCGGGCTTGATTGATTTGCAATTGCAGATCACGGACGCAGTCAAACTTTCGGAAACGAAAATTGCCTCGACGACCTTTTTTGAAAATCTCGGACCGGTCGTGCGTTTTACTGCGCAGGTGGGCAGCCAGTCAGAGCCGCCCTATGGCGTGGATTTCAACGCGACGACCAGCGCCGATCGCGACGGTGATATTGATACCTATACATGGACTTTCGGCGACGGCGAGCCGAGCGTAACCACACGCTCCAACACCATTCATCACGATTATAAAATCTCCGGCACCTTCACGGTGCGTTTGAAGATCAAAGATACGGAAGGTTTGGCCGATAGCTTGGATCGCACCGTGACCACTGCGAACGAAGCGCCGGTTGCGTCGTTGAGCGTGACGCCACTTTCCGGCAAGGCGCCGTTGACGATTATTTACAATGCCCGCGGCAGCCGCGACCGCGACGGCAGCATCGTTTCCTACGATATCACTTTCGGCGACGGCATGAACTCGCAAGCGGATAGCGGCTCGCATGAATACACACGCGACGGCGATTATCCTGTGCGCCTCATCGTGCGCGATAATTTGGGTGCAACGAATTCGTTGACGCGGAATGTGACGATTCAAACGCCGCCCGTGCCCGTGCTCACGGTTTCGCCGGATTCCGGCGCATTCCCGTTGAGTGTAGATCTGGATGCTTCGGATTCGATCGATCCACAAGGCGGTCAATTGTCTTATGAAATGATCATCACCGGCCAAAGCGGTCAGACTTCGCAAGTGACGTATCGGCAGCCCAGCGTCACGCATGTCTTTCGCCGGCCGGATACGTATCGCATCGCGTTGACCACAAGCGTCGTGCGCAACGGTAATACGCTCAGTGCGACGACCGAGAAAAGCGTGCGCGCAATCAATCTACCGCCCGCGGCGAATTTTACCTTTTCACGCGATCTCGGCAATGTGACCTTCACTTCCACGAGCACCGAACCGAATGCACCCGATGATTTCATTACCAACTATACCTGGAATTTCGGCGATGCAAACCCGCCGCAATCGGGATCGAACTTGGCGAACGTGCTGCACACATACACGCAAAGTGGAACTTATATCGTGGAATTGACCGTGACGGACAATTTCGGTTTGAGCAGCTCGAAGAAAGATACTTTGGAGGTCAGGTGAGATGAAGTTTGTGCAGATGAAAATGACGGCGAAGATTTTTGCCGGCGCATTACTGGCGTTGCTGGCATTGCCGGAAATGAGCCGCGCGCAACAACAATGGTATTATCACACCGTGCATTCAAGTTCGCTCTCCGCGCTTTATGGGCGGACATACAAACTCAATTACGCGTACCAATTGAGCCGCATGCGGCAGCTCAAGATTTCCGGCACGTATGTGTTCGACGAATTCGATAACGGGCCGGATCACGTGAAGAGCGACATTTATAATGTGAACCTGCAATTCCAATACACGTTGCTGCATTTCAATAAAGCTTTCATCGGTGCGCACGTGGGTGCGGGCGGGTATATTCTGAAGGCCGGCAATCTCGTTAATCAGCGCCACAAGGAGAGAAAGTTCAACGGCATCTTCGGATTGCAGGGCGAGTATTTCATCAACAAGAGCAGTATGGCTCTCGTGGCCGATTACGACGTGCTTTATCTCCCGTTTAGCGATTTGTACGAGTTCCTCCATCTCCCCCGCGTGGGATTAAAATTTGTATTCTGAAGTGCAGACCTGCCAGGCTTAGAAACCTGGCAGGTCGTTATGATTCCCTGTTTCCCCTCCCGAACCCCATGCCGTTGCTGCTGCGTAGGAATTTAAAGTCGATGCTCCCTCTGAAGTTCAAAGCTTTGGACACGCAACTCATCAAGTGTGTGTAGTTGTGATGGCGAGCGCAGCGAGAAGTCTTTTATTGCGATAATCGCGGCACGAAAGATTCTTCGTTTTGTACGGAGGAGGCGTTGCCACTGCGTTCATTACCAGGCTTGACATTGGGCGTTGAGTTTTTTAGCTTCGTGTGTATTTATGCAAAAATACTATTCCAACTTTTCTCCCGACCGTTTACAAACGCTCGGCTTTGCAAATTGCTAAATGCTCTGACGCGTGCTTGTGGTTGGATGGCTTTTCCCACTTAGCCGCGCGTTTCCTTCGTTGCTGCTTATTTCTCTCCTTTCGACAAAATAAAGAACGGTGTTGCAGACTAACGGATTTCATGGCAGTCTTTCTGTACCGTGATCCATAAACTATTTTTCCAGAGCACTGGCGCTCTGGTCGTTTAGAATTCGGGTCTATGAAACGAGGCGCAGGCGGTTCACTGCTCCGACATTTGACAGCAAGAAACGTCTACGCCCTTTTGTTTTCATTGTTTGGTGCAGCTAATGCCACATCGCTAAGCCGGTATCATGAGAAACCAGTGACGTTGCACCTTCATGCGTACCTTGGGCGAGACAATGATTTCCTTACCTTGCAAGCTGCACTCCCGAGCTTGCAGGTGTGGAAGCGATTGCGTGGTTTCGTCCAAGAATCTCACTTGTTTCTGCTGCACGAACGTCCTGTGGCAAGGAGAAGAGGCATGTCCTTCCTTCGAGAGCGGCTTCTCGCCCGGTTTCTGGTTTTCATTCTTCTGGCGGTGGCACTGTTCTTTTTCCAAAAGAATTTTTTGCACCTACAATTTTTCGGTCTCGTGGTCGCAGCCCTGTTGTCCAATATCCCTCCAAAAGATTTGTTTGAGCGTTGCGCAACTCTGCCGATTGACCGCGAGGCGTGGCGGGATTTTTTCAAGCGCTACAACAGTGAAGTGGAAGCAACGGTTCGCCGCATCATCGGCTACCCTGGGCGCGGCCAGTATTACCATCTGTTTGACGACATCATGCAGCGCTTTTATCAAAGGCTGCTAGAGAACGACCGTCGGGCATTGCGTGCTTTACGCGGTCGTGAGGAAGCGCAAGCACGGGCCTATCTTCGCACGATTGCTGCGGGGGTGGCTTACAAGGCTATTGACGGCGAGCCGCTGCCGGGGCTGTCACTCGATGCCTCAGAGTACGACGACGGAGAAAGCATGCGTGCGCCCAAGTCTTGGTTGCGCGATCGCACAAGCTGGACCGAAGAGGCCAGCCTGCTTTGGGAGACCGTACAAACGGGTTTGAACAAAACGCTACGCGGCCGCAACAAATGGCGCAATATGCTCATCTTTAAACTTGTGACTTTCGATGGTTTCACTCCCATGGAAATAGCTCGCATCCCGTGTTTAGGTATTCGTTCGCGCCATGCGGTTGAACAACTCGTCTGCCGTACCCGGCAAAATCTGCAAGCCTTCCTCAAAAAATGAGGTCTTTCGTGACAAAGTATGCGCCCATTC
>JABWAN010000454.1 GCA_013361015.1 Candidatus Zhuqueibacterota bacterium
GCAAGCGTGAGCAGCGCGCCGTAGATCGTCAGCGCATAACCGCCTTTCACCAGCCAGGATTTCCACTGCGGCCGCAGCAAGACATAAATGAATCTCTGCGCTTGATCCAGATCTTTGACGAGCAGCACGGTGGTTGCAAGCAGAAAGAGCAAACTCAATCCCCAACTCAACCATTGCATCGCGGGCGTCACTTCGGCAAAATTTCCAACGAACGCAATGAAGGCAACGAGAAACGCGCCGGTGGCAATGGCCTTTGTCCACACATAGGTTGAAACTTCCCAGCCCCACAACACGCCTTTGCCCGGCGCATCGTACACGCGCCGCGCTTTCTCGCGAATGACGTCGTGCGCTTTTGCATGCAGCTTATTTTGGTCTCCGCTACTCGGCACGAAAACTTCCACGTCGTCTCCATTTCTCCCTTTCTCTTCCGCTCCCCCTTTCACCCATTCGCCTTTCGCAATCCGCGCTTCTGCGAAATGCGCGAAGTGTCCCACACCGGTGCTTTGCGAACTCCACATGTACTCGCTCGCTGCTTCGGTCGCAATCGGTTTGAGTGAGGCTTCATCGCCTTCGATGTAAAACAATTTCGGCCGCGTGCCTTTTTCTACTTTGCGCGCGGTGACTTGCTCGCGTGCGAGCAGTTGCGAGATTTCAGAGAGCGGATTATCGAGATTGCCGGAGATGATGGCGTGCTCAGGGCAAACGTTCACGCATGCGGGTTCGAGACCAATATCAACGCGATGCGCGCAGTAGTTACATTTCGCCGCGGTATGTGTTTCGGGATCGATGTAGAGCGCGTCATAGGGACAAGCTTGCATGCAGCCTTTGCAACCAATGCAACGACGATTGTCGAAATCCACGATGCCGTCGCTGCGTTTATAGAGCGCAGTGACGGGACAGATTTCCACGCACGGCGCGTCCTCGCAATGATTGCAACGCAACACGGAGAAGAGCCGCCGCGTGTAGGGAAACTCGCCCTTCTCGATGTATTTGACCCACGTGCGATTCACACCGATGGGCACGTCATGCTCGGCTTTGCATGCAACGGTGCACGCATGACAGCCGATACATTTGCGATTGTCGATGATGAAACCGAAGTTCATTCCTTCCTCGCTGGGAAAGTGGGAGATAGTTCAGAGGTTTCGTGATCAGCAAGATATAAAAAACGGTTTTAATTGCAAGGCGAGATTAGGGGACAAGATGCGGAAAACGTGATTACGTCGGAGTACGATGCGCAGAACTAAAAACGAAGGCTGTCTTTCACCAAAGAGATCGGCGTGAA
The DNA here is from genome assembly GCA_013361015.1 of Candidatus Zhuqueibacterota bacterium. Lineage (GTDB taxonomy): Bacteria > Zhuqueibacterota > Zhuqueibacteria > Zhuqueibacterales > Zhuqueibacteraceae > JABWAN01. The sequence goes on from JABWAN010000454.1 coordinate 1,283, forward strand.
AAAAAATCGTAGATTTTGTGATGCGGGAAGAAAGCGGAAATGGCGCAACGGCCACAGTAGAGCATGCAGCCGCCGTATGTGCTTTGCTGATTTTTGCGTTGTGTCAGCGCGGAGTGCTTAGAAAAATAATGGCTGCGGGGTTTTCGTCCGGCCGAGCGAGATTTACAATCGTAGCGCTATTTCTTTTTCAGAACTCCGGCTTGGGGTTGTACGCGCAAGGCTTCTTCTTCGGAAAAGCCCCAATGTGCATGCTCGTTGGGCCGCAAGTGCAACACAAGTATGAGTAGTGCGCAGAGCCCAGCCATCGCAAAGTACCCGACGTATTCGAGCACATTCGCATCGCCGGAAAAAGGTCGATAAATGCTGACCATGCACAGCACAGCCAGAACGATTTCGACGGGGCGCTTCATAGGACACTCCTCAGTTGAGTAATGAAACGAATATTTTCCTGCTGGGTAGGTTTGCCGGATGGTAGCGCATGCTGGTGCCTGCCGCATGCGTTGAGAAACAACAATGACATTCTCAATCCTAATTTTGCAACGGGGACTTTAACGAGTTGCCTTGCCAGGGTGAGATTCCCGTCCTCACAACTTTGCGATTGCCAGGCGTGGCCGGCAATCTTCTTTATCGGCGCGGAATAATGCAAATTTGTTCTCCCACTTGCAAGAAAAATTTGGTTGAAATTGGAATCCGTGCTTGACAATCTCTGCTTCGTGTTATATTTTGCGCCCACCTTCCAACGCGCGCATGCCTCAGTAGGTCAGTCACGGATGCCAGCGCCGTGCCAATTTGCGGGAGTTTCTATTGAACACTCCAAAAGAACGGCACGAGGCGCAACGCTTCCGAATGGGTTGAGGATTTTCAGCCGAAACATGGTGACCCACATGGACGAAGAATAGATCGTCGCATTCTTTGTCGTGAAATCTCTCGTGCACCTGCTCGCTGTTCTGCTCTGCGTCCCACCCGCAAGTGCTTTGTAAAACCTCAATAACCTCACTTTGCTTTGCACTGTTAAAGTTTGGCAACAAAAAAGCGGCTTTTCATGTTCGCTTCATGAAGAAGTCGCTTCTTGTTTTTGGGACTGCATGCGACGCACTTCCAAAGTGCGTCGCACGTTTGTAGCGCAGTTTTATGAGGTCAACCGGTTTTGCTTATTCCTCAAACATGAGCCTACCACCGCGTTTGATTGTCATCACCATAGGGAATTTGCCGAATATGTATGTGAAATCTTCGTCAAATGCGGAAGTCCACGCCAAAATTTTCTGAACCCAAGCTCACGAAACAGTCGCCTCATTAGCCCGTGGCTTGGCGGCGCTGGCCGACTTTTCCTGCCATTCCAACGAGTAGCGGATGCCGGTTTCAGGCGTGATTTCGATGCGATACTCACGATCATCCGCGTCAAACCCGATCGGCAAACCCTTCTTCACTTCCCAATCCGCGTCATAATGAATCAAGAACACATCGCGCTCCACTTCGTCTTCCGGAAAGGACAGGCGCGCGATGAGCTTGCTGCAGCCTGCAACGTGCGCATACGAAATCAAATGATAAGGCTCGGATTCGTTCGCGCGATCGGGCAATTCGTAGTGCAAGATCACATTGCGCTTTTCACCCGGACGCAAAATGTTTTGAAAGCGCACATCGTAACGATGCCAGCTCTTCTGCACTTTCGGACTGGTGATGCGGATCAGCGTGTCATCCGTGCCTGCCAAATTCACCTTCACATATTCCGACCCCGACCAGCGCAATTTAAAACGATACCGCTCCACTTTCTTTTTGGCCTTGAATACGTACCGCCGTTCGACGACGCGCCGGTTGGAGTAGACTTGCACCTTAAGCTCATCACGTTCGATCCACAATCCGGGATTGATCAAAACCCGCTGGCGATCAGAAAACACGTTGCGCGTGAGAAAGATAACCCCGAGGAACAACAAGGCCATGCCAATGAATACGATTGCCCATTCATTACGGCTAAAATAGGCGAAGATGATTCCCGCAGCGGTGCTGATAATCGGAACGAACTGAATGAAACTTCGGATGAAATCCAAAGTCTTTTGACTCACCTCAAGCCAGCTCGAATATTTACTTTCTTTGGGATCCATCGTTGCCTTTCCATGATGCCGTTTCGAAATGATGCACCAAGACTATCGTGTGCTTATACTTTCCTATATGCCTGGCTGAACAAGAATATTCCCTCCGAAACGAAAATGTAATCGACTTGGTTCTCTCGCCTCGTTTTGACAGCCGCAATATAGACTCTTTGTTCAGTTTTGTCAAGCAGCATGATACTTTCTAAGAAATTTTCAAAAGATTTTCTTGCACTTGAAACTTTTCGAATGTACCACTCGTTGTAGATTACAACTATTGCAATAGTCAATCAAGGTGCGAATCATGAATCAATCTCAAAAACTTAGTGAACAAGCGGAACGCATGCAACGCCTCACGCAAAGTCTTTTGCGGCGCTATCAAATGCGTGACCGCAACGAGATTTCATGTTGTGGCGTGACGGTGTCGCAATGTTACGCGCTCGACGTTTTAGGCGAACAAGGTGAAATTTCGATGGTGCAACTCGCGCGGCATCTTTTTTTAGATAAGAGCACGGCGACGCGCACGATTGATCCACTCGTCAAACGCGGTTTGGTCGAAAGAAGATTCAGCGAACAAGACCGCCGCGGCATTTTAGTTCGCCTCACCGCCGAGGGCGAAAAGCTTCGGCAAGAAATTTTATCCGGTTTGCGTGCGAGCCAGGAGCACATTCTTGCGCAAATCCCCGAAGAAAAACGTGAATCCGTTTTGGAAGGTTTGGAATTACTCTCCCACGCGGTGCACGAGTGGCTCGCCACATGTTGTGCGCCCGGCAAAGTTCTCATCCCTCTCAATCGAAAAACTGAAGAAAGGAAATTATCATGACCGAAACTCTGAGCAAACCCATTTCCCTGCCGGTGAATACCGGCTGTTGCGGCGGCAGCGTGCCGACGAAAACTGCTTCCGATAAAGACGTCAAAAAAATGGTGCAAGACTATTACGGCAATGCGGTGCAACAGAAGACGGGCTGCTGTCAAAAATCTTCCACGGGTGCGGCGACGGTTCCTGATTTTGCCGGATATGACGCCGAAGTGCTCGCGGCAATTCCGCAAGCCGCGGCGGATAGCAGTTTTGGGTGCGGCGATCCGCTGGCATTCGCGGGCGTCAAACCCGGTGAGACGGTTTTGGATCTCGGTTCCGGTGCGGGCATCGACTGCTTCATTGCCGCGCAGAAAGTCGGGCCGACCGGCAAAGTTATTGGCCTCGATATGACGCCCGCCATGCTCGAAGCCGCGCGCCGCAATGCGAAAGCGGGCGGCTACACCAACGTCGAGTTTCGCAAAGGCGAGGCCGAAGACATGCCCATTGCGAGCGCGAGTGTCGATTGGGTGATTTCGAACTGTGTCATCAATCTCTCGCCCGATAAGCCGCGCGTGTTCGCAGAAATCAATCGCGTGCTCAAACCCGGCGGCCGCCTCTCCATTAGTGACATCGTTGCGGAAGCATTGCCGGACTTCGTGCGCAACGATGCCGGCTCCTATTGCGGCTGCGTCGGCGGCGCAATTCCCGCAGCCGATTATCTGCGCGGCTTGACGCAAGCCGGCTTGGTGGACGTCAACGCCGAATCGCGTTTGGATTATTCGCCCGAAATGATTCGCGGCTTTCTGCTCGGCGATGAAAACTTGCGCGCGCGTTACGGTGCAATCGTGGAAGCCAATCCCGCTTTGCTGGAAAGCGTGAAAATCGCGAGTCTCAAAATTGTGGGCCGCAAGCCATTACCAAACGAAAAGGTTGATTTCAATCTTCGCGCCGCGAAGAACAGCGATCGTGCGGCTGTTTCGCAATTGCTGGCTGCCAGCGGTTTGCCGGAAAATGGTCTAGAAAAAGCATTTGCCGATACCCTCATTGCAGAGCACAATGGTGTGGTTATTGGCGTGATTGCTTTGGAACGCTACGATCGCGACGCGCTCGTGCGCTCGTTCGCCGTTGCCGAAGGCTGGCGTGGACGCAATCTCGGCAAAGAGCTGTGGAATAAACTTTATCAACATGCGAAGCAAAGCGGCGTCTCGGCTTTCTATCTCTTAACCACCACGATTCCCGAAATGGCCGCCCGCGCCGG
>JABWAN010000455.1 GCA_013361015.1 Candidatus Zhuqueibacterota bacterium
AAAATAATCACGCGCCCATTTCACTTGTTGCTCGCTCTCAAGCAGAATTTTTTCCAAGCCCAGCCACGCGCCATCGCCGGCGCGCACGCGCACGTGCACGCCCGCAAGGGGCTGCAATGTGGCTTTCACGATTTTTATTTTGCGTCCGCGTTGCAAGCCGAAGGCGCACGGGTACGGCAAGGTTTGCGCGCGGATGAAATCATAAATGCGGCGCGCGGGCCAGGTCCAATCGATCTTGCCGTCTTCCGGCGCGCGCGGCGGAAAGTAAGTCGCTTGCGCTTCCTCCTGCTCCCAACGCGCGGCAGTGCCGTGCAAAAGTTTAGGAATATGTTCCGCCACCATCTTCCCCGAAACCGTATTGAGCTTTGCGATCAACTCTCCGACTTCTTCGTCCGCGCCAAGGCTCACGCGCTCCTGCGCGATGAGATCGCCAGTATCCACTTTGCCTTCGAGATAAAATAACGAAGCGCCGGTTTCGCGCTCGCCGTTGATGATGGCCCACACGAGCGGCGAGCCGCCACGATACTTCGGCAATAATGACCAATGCACGCCCACTGTTCCCAACGGCGCCAACGCGCGCACGCGCTCCGGAATAATGTGATACCAACCAATCACCACGAACAATTGCGGTTGCCAGCTCGTGAGCGTGTGGACGATTTCATCATCAAACCGGCGCGTGAAAGTTAGCACCGGAATGCCGTGCTGCTCTTGAAAATTTTTGAATGAGCGATGTCGCAGGTTTTGAACTTTGTCCTTCGCATAGGAAATCTCAAATTCCTGCGAACCGGTGACGAGGCCGCGCACCGGCAGCCCGGCTTGGATCATCGCATGCATGCAATGCCAGCCCGTGTCGGTTGTGCCGAAGAACACGATGCTCATGAGTACTACCTTGCATGAATGGCCGCGACGCGAAAACTCTGTAATGCTGCGCTTTAGCGGGATTGGCTTTGCAATCCAGAAGTTTGCGCTACGAAAGCAACTCGTGCAATAGTCCCGTAGCGATATTTTGTGCGGCAATGAACTCAATCAAATCCATGAAATAGGAGTGCACGCCGTAGCCCGCATGGCGCACCTCGCGCAATTTGGCCGGGTCACGATAGTAGGGCTTGCAGGAGGCATAATGCGCCGCGGAGGCGGTGTTCAAATAAAGATGAACCGGATGAAAATTGTAGAGGTAATGAAACCGTTCTTCAAGTAACGGCGCCGCTGCAAAAGGAACTTCCGGCTCGTGCGAGAACCAAATATCATCTTCCCAAAAAATAGGTAGTCGCAACAAACCATTATAATGATAAAATGCTCTGGCCTGTGTTTGTTTGTAGAACAAAAGATTGCGGTCGTATTGCAAACCGGCGCGTTTGAACAGCTCGAGCAGCGGCGTGCTGCTCATCATCGCATGGCTGGCCACGCCAAGCGCATGCGGATAAAGCGCCAGCAGCTCATTGAGCTTGCTTTCATATTGGGCGAGTTTCGCTTCGTTGAAATTGGGGTGCAGGCCGATCTCAATGCGCGTGGGGTCGCGATTTTCCAGTGCCGCATAGCGGCCAGTCGCGAAGATCGTGCAAGGCAGAGCATGCTTTTGCAAGAGCGCCAGCGCGAATTGCAAGACTTCTTCGGGGCACCAGTCGGTGTCCATGGTTAGGAAGATTTTGCGATCAGGGTTGGGCATTGCGATTAAACTGGAGCAGTATAGTCTTCAAAACGCAAACGAATCTTTTCGACAACTTTGCCGCCATAAAATCTGGCGCGGCAAAAGGAGCTATTCAAATAGCGTTGCCATTTGCCCGCGGTTTTTGCAAACGCGTCCTCGCCGGTAATTGTTGCAAAGGCACGCAGCAGCCGTACGTGAATATCGACATACATCGGTGAAGCCAAACGCCGGCTGCGGTGCAGATCGTAAAGATTCCAATAGCCCGTGTCGTAGCGAAAGAGATTTTGTTTCACGCCAAGCACGCCGGCTGCGAAGCATTCGTGTGCGCGCGCGTCGCCGAAGTATTGGGCGTAATCGTGCAATCCCAACAGCGCGAAGAGAATGCCGTTCAAAACAAGAGAAGGCTCCCGCGTGGGATATTCTTCAAACGCCAATGCGCCGCCGGGGAAATTGCTAGCGACGCCGCCTTGTGCTACGGTAAAATAAAAAGCGCGCACCGCGCGTTGACACGCTTCTTCATACGCTGCGCCGGGCTGCAATTGACCAGCACGCAACAGCAGCGAGAGGCCTTGCCCTTGTGCCAAAGCCGAAATCCATGGACGCCGCGGGCCGTAGAACGGCAAGTCAAAATCAAATACCCAGGCGCCGATGGTGTTCTGCCAAGTTTCCAAATGCTCAGCCAGCCAATCGGCCATGAGCAGCGCTTGCGTAGAAAACGCGGAATCATTCCCGCTTGCGAATAGAGCAAGTTGGTGCAAGCCATATTGTGCAATCGTGATCGGATTGTACACGTGCCGCTGCAGATGCGGATAAAACACTTTCGGAATACCGCGTTCATCGCGCGTATAAATTTCAAATTCGCCCGTGGGCGCGAAATCGAAAGGATAGAGCAAAGCTATTTTGTTATTCACGGCATTAAAGTACTCGGCGGGCAATTTAAAGTCAAGGCATGTGCAAAGGAAAAACTGCTTGACAGCCACTCTTTGAGAGGTTAAACTTCATTCCAGCAATTCTCCCCACCAATCAAATCGCGCCGAAGCGGCAATGATTTCGCGCCAGTGGAACGACGCACCTGCCGCCATTGTCGCGCCCAATCGGCAAAAAATTCCAGGAGGCTTACCATGCAACCACGGCTCATTTTCCTCGCCGCCGGTCTGCTGCTGCTCGCGCACACCGGTCTCGCGCAACAAGCCCTCAACAAAAGCGCGCATGCGCCGGAGCCACGCACGAATGCTGCGGGTGCGTCACGTTACGCACTGCTCAACATCAACAATCTTACTACCTGGATGCGCTCCGACGGGTATTCCAATCGTTCTCCAGCGGAAGGCAATGGCACATACTTTCCGCGCGGCACGAGTTGGGTCATTTATCAAGACGGCATGTGGATGGGCACGCCGGCCCGTCGCGGCGACGGCAGCTTTCATGCGGGCGATGAATTTCTGATCGAAGCGTGGCACCCTCTCACCTCGCAGGACGTGTGGTCATTCAATCCGGTCGCGTTGGGAGTGGCGGAGAATGCCGGGCCGCTCACCTTCAGCCTTGCACAGAATTATCCGAATCCATTCGCACACAGGCTCTCGGAAGCCACGCATATCGCGTTCTCATTGCCCATCGCAGCGCAGGTGCGTTTGCGCGTCTTCAATATGCTCGGGCAAGAGTTGGTCGCACTCGTAGATAAAAAACTCGCGCCGGGCAAGTATGTTGAAGCATGGCACGGCAAAGATCGTTTCGGTCGAACGGTGGCAAGCGGCGTGTATTTCTATCGGCTGGAAGTCAAAGCGCCGAATGGCAACACCGCGCCGCGCTTCGTGCGGACACAGAAAATGTTGGTCTTGCATTGAGCCTGGCCGCACCGCTTTAGGGGAGAATAGCGTTTTTCAAATAGAAAATTTGCGGGCTTCGCCTTATTCTCCATTGCAATACATAAATCTGGAAGGAGTCACTTGTGCAACATCACTTCGCTCTCGCTGTGCTTTCTTGCGCGCTGTTTTTTGCGAAAACCGACGCCGCACTATTTCGTTATCAGCCCGAGAAGATCGCGGCCGGCACAGTCTATCACTATCTCAAAACGAATATCGACGGCACGGTCGAAGAGCACGTTTCGCTTTACGTCGCAGCGCAAGACAGCCTCGTGGCGTTCAAGTTTCATCCGGGCGCGGAACGCGCGGGCTTGGTGAGCGCAAAGATGGATTGGAGCATATTTTCCGCGACCCGGCTGGCCTCGTGGCAAGTGTACTATACCGGCGAACGAAAGCTGTTCGCAACGCTGGAATATCTTCCCGAAGAAAAATCCGTAGCCGTGGAAATTCCGGCTATGGGCAAACCCTCGGGGAAGACGGCGATTCCACATGCGCCCTTTCACATTTATAATTTCGATTTCAGCAGCTTGAACTTCGCGTTTCGGCACTTGCTCGCGCCGGAGAAGAGTTTTACGATCGGCATTGCCGATCCCACGTTTGCGGAAAACGGTCCGGTCTTCGCTTATAAAGGCGAGGCCGAAGTTAAATTTCTCGAAGAGGAAAAACGCGAAAGCGCGCAGTGCCGCAAGTATTCCATCAATGGCGCGGGGTTGCAAAATCGCGGCGGGTTTATTTGGGTGGATAAAAAAGCCGGGCACATCGTGGACATGGAAATCGCGCAGCCCAATAATCCCGAGTGGCAAAGTTTCAAGCTGCGTTTGCAAAGCGTGGGACACATGAATCCCGCGGCATGGGAGGCGTTTATCGAAGATCAGTTTTGAGGGATCATCGCTCCAATTGATTTCTAGTGAATGCGGTTACGTCCTTATTCACACAAACTCACTGCTCTCGGCGAAATGCACCATGCACCTCTCCATCGTCATCCCCGTCTACAATGAAAGCAAAAAGATCGTGTATGATATCGAGGCCGCGGCACACTTTCTCGAGCAAGCAAATTTCGAAGGAGAAATCCTCGTCGTCGATGACGGCAGCACGGATGACACCGCGGCCATTGCCGCGGCCGTTGCCGCGGCAACGGCCGCGAATGTGCGCATTCCGAGTGCAACAAAACTCCGAGTGCTGCGCAACGATCAGCATCACGGCAAAGGCTTCGCAGTGCGCGCCGGCATCATGCAATCGCACGGCGAGTTTGTGATGTTTGCAGATAGCGGTTTGCCGGTGCCTTATGAAAACGCGCTGCGCGGATTGCGCTTGCTGCAAAACGGCGGTTGCGAGCTTGCGCACGCCTCACGCAAACTGCCGGAGAGCGTCATTCACCGGCAGCAGCCCTGGCAGCGCCGCCTCTTCTCGATTTTATTTCGCTGGTTGGCCATACTATTTTTGAAAATTCCGGCGCGCTTGACCGATACGCAATGCGGCTTCAAAATCTATCGCGGCGAGATCGCCCGCGAGCTTTTTGAGGGAGGTTTTACGGAAGGCTTCATGTTCGACATTGAAATCATTTTGCGCGCGCAGCAGCGCGGTTATCGCATTCAAGAGTTCCCCATCGACTGGACGTGCGACCCGGACAGTCGCTTGTCGGTCACACGCAGTCCGTGGCACATTCTACGGGAGCTAATTGAGATTAAACGAAAGATCGTGGACGCATAACATGCATCGCGCGCGGCGATTCCCAGTCGATGACAATGCTGACGAGGGTTTCACTCTGCCTCTTCATTATAATTGAATTCGACTTTGCTTTGTCGAATGATCTCATCAAGAATATCTCTCAAATAGCCTTGCGTAGTTGCCTCCCGGAAGCGTTGCTGCAACACAGATAGGTTGATGATTTCCTCGATACAATTCATATATCTCT
>JABWAN010000456.1 GCA_013361015.1 Candidatus Zhuqueibacterota bacterium
TGGCTGGTGAGATTCCCAATGGGCAGGCCCTTGCAGCGCATCCCAGGCGTGAAGAAATCGTCGCCGGGAAAGTAGAAGTTCACCGGTTCTTGTGCATTACTGCTCGCGACAATTTGGGCGATGAGAGCCAGCGTGGCCGGACAACGCACGGTGCGGCCGATTTCCGCCAAAAGGATTTGATAATCAATGCTGGGAAAATATTTGCGCACGTCGAGTTGCAAAACGTAGCGATAACGTCGCGCATAGTAGGTACAGCGGTCGAGCGCCGCGTGCGTGCCTTTGCCTTTTTGGTTCGCGTAGCTGTCATGGATAAATTTGCGCTCGAAAAGCGGACCGACAACGTTGATCAGGGCATGATGCACGACGCGATCGCGATAGGGCGCGGCGCTGATCATGCGCGGCTTGGGTTTGGTGATATGGTGCGTGCAGAAGTTGCCGAAAGGATATTTGCCCGCGCGCAGCAGCCGTTGCATTTCTATGAGGTTTTCTGCGCGGCGCGCATTGAAGACCGCGACCTCGTGACGAAACCGTTTGCCGCGCTCGGCTTTGCGTGAGGCGAGGTAAAGATTCTCGAACGCGCAAATGCGGTCGAAGAGATTTCCATAACTTTTCATGGCTTGACCCTCCCCGGCTCGTCGCTTTGCCCCTTGCCCTTTGCCGCTTGCTTGATCCATCCGCCCAAGTCCGTGCCGATTTCATACAACCGATTGGAAACATATGCCAATTGTTTCACCGTCAAAAATTTCATGCGTGTGCACACCGACAGTACGCGCCGCAACTTTTCCAATTCGAGATTGGCGCGTTGTAGCTTCGCGAGCTTGTCTTTGCTGTAATACGCATCGATCAAGGCTTCATAAATATCCAGCATGATCTTCACGCTGCGGTCGCCGAGCAGAAATTTATAATTGCGCGGGAACTGCTCGAGGTGCGGTAGAAACCACACGATGAAATCTTCGAAGCGGGTGAGCAAGTTTTCTTTTTGGGCCATGACGGTTGCACGTTTTTTTGAGGCATGTGCCGAGGCACGAGGGAAGGTTCTTTCAGAATGACAGAGCGCGAGGCGGGCGCGCAAAAGCGTTTGATCGGCATCATGGAAATGCCCGGCCGCGGCGTTCGACTTTCGCCTACCAGTCGCAACCGGGCTATTTTATGTTCGGTTCCGCAAAGCAAGCGGAACACCGGAACGGCGCGGTGAACACCCACATTCCACACGCCGGCAACCCATGAGCTACCGGCTTCCGGGAACTAGGGTCTGGCTTTTTGCCAATAGGGTGTTTTGGCGCAACGCAAGCCGATATTGTTGTTGCGATTGTTCGGCTCGTTCCTATTGCGGCGGGCGCACGACAGGTTGTTCGGTTGATTGTTCCACGCGCCACCACGCAGCACGCGCTTTGTGCGCCGCCCCGTGAAGCGGCTACAAGATAGTGCGGTAAAATTAATTTGCAAGTTTTCTTTGTCGTGCGTCATATGATGGGTGCGCGTCTCTGAAATATCATTCTAAAAGAAACTTCCCTCGCGCTTGCGACACCTCTTGTTTGGAGATTTATGTCGAGCGCTAGGGAAGGTTCTTACAGAATGACGTGAAAATGTGGAGGCGCATTTTCAAAAAAAATTTCGAGGCAAAAGCTCGTTGCCTCCTTGGCTCCTTTTCTTCTTTGGCTCCTTGCTTTCTTGTAAAGGGTAAAAGGGCAAAGGGTAGAGTGTTTTAGGTTCTGGCGCAACGCAAGCCGATACCGTTGCGGCGATCGAACGGCCCGACCCTAATGCGGCGGGCGCACGACAGGTAGCTCGGCTGAACGCTCCACGCGCCACCACGCAGCACGCGCAGCGTTTTCTTTTCATCAAAAAAGTCTTCGCACCATTCCCACACATTGCCCGCACAATCGACGCCGCCATAGGCCGAAACGTTATCTGCAAAACTGCCCACCGGCGTGGTCATGATTTGCTTGCCGAGAAGATTCTTCTTGAAATCATTCTCATACCAATCATTCCATTCATCACGCGTAAACAAATCCCTTTTCGCCCAATAGCTCGCGCTGTTGCACTTTTCGCGATCCCATACGTTGCCCCAAGGGTATTCACGTGCATCAATACCGCGGCCCGCCTTCTCCCATTGCAGCTCGCTCGGCAGCATTTTGCCCGCCCATGCGCAAAATGCTTTGGCGTCATCCCAGCTCACAATCACCACCGGGTGTTGTCCTTTGCCTTCGGGAAAGTTGCGGCTTTTCCAATTGTAGGGCTTGGCCCAATCGGATTGCTCAGAAGGCGCGCGGTGTTTGGGATGCGCTTGCAGAAAATGTTGATACTGCTCGTTGGTCACCGGGGTTTTGTCCAGCCAAAAGCCTTTTTCTACGACTGCTATTTGCGGCGGCAATGAGTTTTCGCCTTCCGCGCCGCACACGAACGGGCCGCTGGCTACGTAGATCATTTCCACTTGCAAGCCGCTGGGCAGTTTGGAAAAAAAGCGTCCGTCTTTGGTGCGCGTTGTGCCTTCGGGCAAACCGGTTTTGCGCAACTCGTCTTCAACTTGTTTGCGATAAAACGCCGGGGTGCAGTGTTCGGCCATCATTTCCGCGAGAAAATTGATGCAGTCCTGTTCGAGACGTTGCGGTTTGGCGCTGCCTTCGAGCAGGCGCGGCAGCAGCTCTTTGGCCGCGAGATAACCGCGAAACGAGCGGTGGGAAAAAATATAGAGATCGCCCGGCCCGTGGCGCAAAAACGAGCAATTCAAAAATTCGCGCGTGTAGTTTTCGACGCTGGTGGGCGAGGCCGCAATTTCCGGCGGTAGCGCGGGCTTCACCAATTCTTCCGCGGCCTTGTAGTCGATGCCGCTGGTTGAGGTTTCATAAGAGCCTGCGGCCAGCTTTTGCAAAAGCGCCAAGCGGTCACGGTCTTTAATGAGCAGCTCGCGCCTCTTTTTTAGGTGTTGGCGTTGCAATTCGCGTTCGAGATAAACTTGATACAGATTCGGCCGCGTGATGGGCGTAGCCGCATCGAAGAGGTACAGGGTCTGCGCGATCATTTCGAGCAGCACGGCGCGTTGCGCGAGGCCTTCTTGATCAATTTCTTTAAAGCCGGGAATGTTTTGAATGCGCTCGTAATAGGCTCTACTATCGCCCGAGGCATTGGACAGGTGCGGCACGAGGCGGTCGAGAAATTCCCGCACTTGTTCGTCTTCCCAAAGTTTGAGGCGCAACGCCTCATAGCTTTTGAACCGGTTGGGCAAAATTTGGTGATGGAGCCACAAACCTTTTTCCATTTCCTCGCGGCTCATGAAAAATTCCGGGCGGCCGGTAAGCAACACGCGGCTGGCTTGGGGCTTGGCAAGTTGTTCGATTTGATAGAGGTGCTTTTCAATGGTGTCACTGTCCACGCGCACCGCCATCTCGTCGAAGCCGTCAAGAATGATAACGAACATGCCGGCCTCGTTGAGCGCCTCGAACAATTCATAACGCGGCTTTTCCACGCCGCAATGTTTGTCGAGGTAATACGTGATGAGCGCGTCGAGGCGTTTGTTCTCTACGAAGTCGAGCAGGTTGATGAGCAGCGGCAAACGCGGCCGCGGGCCGGGCATGCCGCTCGCGCTGCGCTCTTGCGCCGCGCGATATTGCCGGGCCAATTCGAACGCGAGCTTGCGCGCGAATGTGGTTTTACCCGTGCCATATTCGCCGAGCAGCATGAGCGGCGGAGCGGGCGAAGGTCGATTGATCCATTGCGCGACGTGATCGAAGAGATCGAAGCCCGCGCTGTCTTCGCCTTTGCGCTCGTCGCGTGCAATGAGCGGAACGTAATATTCGTTGCTCGCGGGCAATTCGCTATTGGGACGGGGCTGCGTGAAATCTTCGACGAGTTTATCGAGATAGAGCGAGAAGTCCATTAAGCTCGCGAGCAAATCGTCGTAGCGCCGCACTTTCCAGCCGCAGCCTTCGGCCTGGCCGTGCGCGCCGGGCGAGAGTCCCGCGTCGGTGACGATCATGGCGCGTTCGCACTTGTTTTGGTTCTTTGCAGATTGCAGCCAGTTGAGCAGATTCACAAGCATGGCCTCGTCGGCGCGGCCTTGCTGGGTGGTCACGCACTGCACCACCGTGCGGAACGAATCCCCTCCCATGATCCTTTCCGTGAGCAAAAAATCCGCGCGCTGCTCGCCGCCGAGATACACGCCTTCTTCGATCTGCGCGCGTTGCAGTTGAAAGTAGCGGCGCACCTGCCGCGTGAACGCGCGATGCGCCGCGAGATCAGCCGGAATCGGCCGCAGCACGAAGAGTTGTTGCTTGAGCCACTCCGTTTGTTGCGCGCCAAAAGCTTGCTGCGCGGCTTGCAGCGCCTCGACGCGCTCCATGAGATATTGCAGCGCAATGAGCATTTCGTCGCTCTTCGCGGACTCGGCTTGCATGCGCGCCATCAACTCGTCGAGCACGGCTTGTCGAGCCTCGTCATCGCGCGCGTCATAAAAGCGCTGCATGAAATTCGCGAGCAGGTTGCCGCCCACGCCGCCGATGATATTCGCAAACGCCTTCGCCGCTTCACCGGCGTTGCCCGCAACCGCAAACAGCGGCGCCGCAATCGCGCCGAGAAACAGGCCCATTAAGCCGGCGGAGCCAAGCTGTTTCAAATCAACTTGAGATTGTTGTAAGCGTTCGGCAAGAGCGCTGCGGATTTGAGCGAAAAGTTTTTCGGAGTCCATGAAGTGATCGTAGTCGAAGTTGATGAATGGCAACGGCGAATCGGCGCATTGCTTCAAACCGGCGCTTTCACCGATGATTTGCTTTGAACAGTTTCGGATAAATCAACCCATTCGCCACAGCCACGAGGGGAAAGAGAATCAGCGCGTCGAGCATGCTGTAAAGATAAAACGGCTGCACGGCGTCGTTGAAATGATTCATATAAACCGCGGTGAGGCTGAGAAAGAACAAACACGTGAGGCCGTAAACCTTCAAGCTTTTCAAAATGAACCCGCCTTTTACGTTCGGATGCGCGAGATGGAAAATCCACGCGGTCGCGAGCCAGAGCATGAAGTTGTAGAAGAACGAAATGGCGAAGTCTGTGCTGCTAAAATTGTTATTGAAGCTTTCGGGAAATCGCGGGTTGATCTCCATTAGCTTCGCGACGTTGTCGCGCGGGTCGTCGACGAAATCGAAGTCACAGAACCCCGTCCACTTCAGCTCGACCAGCATGCGCCGCGACAGATCGAGGATGTCCGGCCGATCGGCAGAGAAATTCAATACGCTGCTGCCGCCATCCGGCGGATACATGCGTGTCTTGCCATAGACGACGCCGGCGAGCGCGCGCTGACCATCGTCCACGAGCATGTCCACCTTGTACTGCATGCCCCCGGGCGGAACGAAATCCTGCACGTAGCAGACGCCCTGCTCGGCGCTGATCTGCGGGTAGATCGTGCGCAATTCGTCCGCG
>JABWAN010000457.1 GCA_013361015.1 Candidatus Zhuqueibacterota bacterium
CAAAATCGGTAATGGGTAAACCCGAACTCATCCCCTAAATCCCCTTCTCTTAAAAAGAGAAGGGGACTTTCAGAGCTTCTATCCAGCTTCTCCCCCTTCTCTTCCCAAGAGAAGGGGGCAGGGGGGATGAGTTCAAGCTGAAGAGCATTACCGAACTTGAACGTCAAAACTCATAAGGAAGGGGCGACGACGCAGCAATGGCGTGAAATGAGCAGCGGCGTTTCTGAAACGCTTCATTCCATCGGTGGGCGATTGTAAGCGTTCATGCTTTTGTAAGAAATCGTATTTGACTTCGCTGTGTTCCAAATTAGTCGGGTTCATTGCTGCCCGCAGGACTTCAGATTCCAGCTTGTCTGAAAGCTGGCGTAGATTTTATGGTCATTTCCTTAGAGTGAAATCTCCGAAACTTTTACGGTGGATTTCAATTCAGTGGGCAAGTTTTCTTTTTGATTGCAGCTTGTCCGCATTGGGCTAATAATAAAACACCACCTTCTCCACTTTTTTCCTTTCATCCAAAACCGAAACCACCGTGCGCCGTTGGTCAGCGGCTTCGGAGGGCTGAAAAGAGATGGGCGTTTCAATGTCTGCGGGGAAAAATTGCTTCTCGCCGATCTGGAACAATTTGAATTTGCCGATACCGGTTTCCAGCATCAAATGGTTTGCGCTCGTTGAAATCGTCATCTCGCCGAGGAAGCGATGCCGATATTTGCCTTGGAATGTAGCAAGATCGCTCGCGGCTTTCACGGCTTCCGGTTGAGGTTTGCGAGGAGGATTGTATTCAACCAGCCGCGGCTGCGCTTGGGGTTCTGCGGTTTTGGCGTCGAGAATCAATGCGAGAAGCTGATCGACTTGTTGATCACTCACTTCGTTGTTGTCATAAGTGTTGACCGTGTGGACAAAAACAAGCTTCGCCTCGGGCAGCACGCAGATTCTTTGTCCGCCGTTGCCGCTGGCGTAATACATCGGCTGCCCATTGATGCCGCCGGAAACCCACCAGAGATAACCGTAGCCGTCCCGGCTGTGAAAATTTCCGAGACTCTTGGTGAATGGCTGCGTGCTTTCTTTGATCCAGGCGGCGGAGATGATTTGCTTTTTTCTCCAACGCCCGTGATTGAGAAAGAGCAAGCCAAACCGCGCCATGTCGCGCGCCGACATTCTAAAAAGATACGCCGCGTGTTTTGATTTTTCCGGCTCGAAACGATAATACGTATGTTCGATCGCGAAGTCTTCCATCTGCAACGGTTCGGCGATTTCGGCGGCGAAAGCTGCGAAAATTCCTCTGCCGGTTTTTTGCTCGAAGATGGTTCCCAATGCGTTGAAGTCCCAATTATTATAATACCAAAAAGCTCCCGCAGCATGGCTGCCCCTGGCCGGCAGATTTTTTTCCATGTTTCGCGGCGCATAAGCAGAAGGCAGATAAACGCCGGAGCGCGCCGTGATCAGATCGAGAATCCTCGCCTGCTTCTCCGTCGCGGTCAGCGCTTGCACGTCGTCGATCTGCAACTCTTCCAGCGTTTGGTTCAAGCTGATTTTGCCTCGGTCCACGTAAATGCCGTACAAAGCGCTCAAAAAACTTTTGCGGACGGAGGCGCAAATAAAACGGCGCGTCGTTTCTCCCCACGCCGACACGATACGGCCCTCATGAATTAAAAGGCCCGACGCGGCTTCGCTGGCCTCGAAAGCCTTTCGTGCGATCTCCAATTTCTCGGAAGAGAATCCCGCTTCTTCCGGTGTGGCGTATTGCCGCCATTTTTTGTCGGGGAAATCTGTTGGTTGGCCGTGCGCCGGATGCGAATGAAGACACAATGAAAAACTCAACAGGATAAAACCGATTTGCAGCTTCATGCTGAACCTCTCTGCTGGTGAAAAAATTTGCAATCAATCTTCTTGAGCAAACGAGTTGACCGTAAAGAAAAACGTCGCGAACAAAAACAGCAGGCCCAGGAACGACATTAAAATTGCCGGTGAATTTCCGAGTGCAGCAATGCTGAAATCCGCGAGCCGCGTTTTGAGCAACGGCCAGCTCAATAGCGACACCGCCAGAAATGCCAACGCCGCGAGGATTTCCGCGGCCGTCCGAAAAATTCTTAGCGGGCGCAAGACTTGCTTTTCCGCGCGCTGCCGGCTTTGAAATTGCGCTTTCAACCAGATCGGGCCATAAGCCGTGCGCGGCGCTTCCTGATCGGTCTGCGCAGCGAAGGCCTGCAGCCAGCGCCCAATCTCGGCGCGTTCTTGACAGAGGGCGCACGACTGAAAATGCGCTTGCGTGAAATCATTCCAGTTGCCGGTTTTAAACGCGCGCAACACCGCGGGTTCATGTTGGCACTCCAATGGTTTCATAACGTCACCTCGGTTCCGATGCCGCGTTTTTTTAAAATTGCGGCGAGTTTGTTGCGCGCGCGAAAGAGCAAAACGCGCACGCTGTTCTCCTGCAATCCCAAAATTTCGGCGATGCGGCGATGCGGCTGCTCCTCGACATACGCGAGCCAAAGCAGCGCGCGCTCCTGCGGATTCAGGTCCTGAAAGATTTTTGCCATGTCCGTTTGCAAACTGATGCTGTCCTCGACGCGCGCAACTTCTTCCCGCTGCCGGAAAAGATGCGGCAGCCATTTCTCTTTCACCTTTCGGTGTTTCCAGCGGTCGAGATGCAGGCGCGTGGCAATGGCGTACAAATAAGCTTTCCTTTGCGCTTCGTCCGTGCTCGCGCTGGGCTTTTGCAGAAACCGCAAATATGCTTCCTGCGCAATGTCACTCGCCGCCTCGGCATCACCGCTCATACGATAGATGTAGGCCCAGAGCGGCTTCGCCGTTTTGTTATAAAATTCTTTGAAAGCGGTTTGATCCATTTCCCGCTCATTGGGCTGTGATGGCGTCGCGGCCAAATTCATCGAGGCGGCTCTCATGGAACAGCCCCCATTTCCGCGCCATAAAATAGGAAAAGGTCGCGGCGGTCAACAATCCCAATCCGAGCGCCGACATAAAAACCGCGCCAAAGATGAGATCGTTTTCGTAAGTGAGCGCGATCAGCGCGGCGCCGAGGCCGATAAAGATCGACACAATGCCGGCGCTGGCCGTCACGAGTATGGGCACCTTCGTTCCTTTTCCGGTGGCCACAAGTTTGTTCAACGTGGCCTGCCCTTTTTCGCTTTGCAGAAATTTCAACAACTCTTCATCGGCGCTGAAACGGTCGATGATCTTGTTGAAGCGGTCGGTTTTCGCCTGCACCGCGACATGATGCCTTTGGTTCCTGAGATGATTCGACCAGCCGATCAACCCAAAACTTCCCAAAATCAAAGCCACGAATATCGCTTCCATGATTTCTCCTTCAAAAATTTTGACCCAGTTGAGGTCTGCAACACTGTATTACCATATACAAGACGATTGAGCGGCCCACTTGGTTAACAAAGCGGTGTTCGACGCGATGATTGCGAAAGGCGGGAGGAGTGAACGCAAAGCGAGGCGGAGTTCGTTTGAAAATTACGCAGGAAACATTTAAAACACCTCGCTTGGCAATTGTGAATGGCTCAAATGGGGGAGGTTTTATTATAGAAAATCACACTAGCCTTTCTTGATGTGCTTTGGCTACCGCTTCAGTCATGGAATTAACTTCGAGCTTTTTGTAGATTTTTTTGAGATGCGAATGTACCGTGCCTTTGCTGAGGTGAAGCGCAGCGGCGATCATCTTATAGCTTTTGCCTTGGCACAGCAGCGCAAGAATTTCCTGCTCGCGCGGCGAGAGATTGGAGTCCGGAGATTTTTGGAATGACTGAATCACCAAACGCGCAATGCTCGCGCTCATGGGCGCGCCGCCGTCATAAACTTCCTTGATGGCTTCCAAAATTTTTGCCGGCGGCGTGGTTTTCACCAGATAACCGCACGCGCCGGCGCAGAGCGAATCGAAGACGCGCTTATCGTCATCGTGAATCGTGAGCATAATAACATCAAGTTCGGGCAGCAGCTTTTTGATGCGCCGCACGCCTTCAATGCCGGACATGCCCGGCAATTGAATGTCCATGAGCAACACGTCGGGCGGATCGTCGGCGATCGCGCGCAGAGCCGATTCGCAATCGCCATAAGCAGCGGCGCAGCGAAAGCCCGGCGTTTTGTCGAGCAACAGCGTCAAGCCGCGCCGGATGTCGGCGTCGTCTTCAATGAGAGAGACGGAGATTGAGGCCATACTGTGTTTTTATGGGAAACATCGTGTTCGCGAAAATTGTTATGAACCGCTTATCCACGCGAATGACCGCCAATTTTTCATGCGCGCCAATTCGTGCGCATTCGCGGTGGCTCATTCACATTGAGTATATAGGCAATTCTTCAGCAACTCAATACCCATTCTTGGGTAATTCACTCGAAAACCGAATCATTGTTCCACGGCCTTCCGGCGAACTAATCTCGAAGTGCCCGTGCAAAAGCTGCGCGCGGCGTTTCATGTTTTCCAAACCGGCGCCATTGCCGTTGCGAGCAGTAGCGTTGACGTGAGAAAACCCGGCGCCATCATCCAATAGCGACATTTGTAAAATGCCGTTCTGCACAATAACCTCCAACGAGGCATTCTTGCAGCGAGCATGCTTGAGCACGTTATTCATGCCTTCCTTAAACAACAGGGTGAGATGGCGTTTCCATTCCATGTTGAGTCTGACGCGCGACAATTCTTCGGACAAGCCCTGCACCTGAAACTCTACTTCCGTTTCTTCAAAAAGGGCATTGCCAAATTCCTGCAAGTGCAAACACATTTCGTATAATGAATCCTTCTCCGGATTCAACGCCCAAATGAAATCGCGCGCATCGAGAGCGAGGCTTTGCGAGGCTTCCACGACTTTGCCGAGATGCTCCTTCAGCTCTGCCGCAATGCCATTCACGTTTCTCGCAATCAATTCGGTAAAGAGCGCCACTTTGGTGATTTTGTGCCCCATCTCATCATGATAGTCGCGCGCAATCTGCTCCCTCACCTTCTCGCGTTCAAACAGCCGAACGCGTTCCAGTTCCAGAGATTTTTTCACCTGCGCGCGCAGCCGGTATTGAAAGAGCGCATACGCTGCGAGCAGCGTGGCGCCCAGGCTCGCGAGATAAAACCACCATGTGCGCCAAAACGGCGGCGCTATGGAAATTCGCATCACCGCTTCGTGCTCGCTCCAGATGCCGTCGCCATTGGTTGCTTTCACGCGAAACACGTAGTCGCCCGGATCGACGTTAGTAAAGCTTGCATAACGCCGTGCGCCGCAGTCAATCCAATCATGATTCAAGCCTTCCATTTTATAAGCATACCGAATGTTGGCAGCATTATCAAAATCGAGCGCGACGAATTCAAATGAGAAAAAGTTCTGCTTATGACTCAAAGCAATTTGATCCAAACTTGCCAGCGGCTTGGCGAAGCGCAGGGATTGGTCGAAGGTTTTGAATTGCGTTA
>JABWAN010000458.1 GCA_013361015.1 Candidatus Zhuqueibacterota bacterium
TGAGACTTGAAGCATCGGCGATTCCGTGAAAGAGCTTGCTGTATTTTGGAGGAACACCTCAATTGCAGAGATTCACCAATGCAGCATCGTAGGAAAAACTGCTCACGCGGGACGCCTTATGGAAGTAAATGAGATTCGAAAATTGGCGTCGAGGCGGCCGTTTCGACCGATCATCTTTCATCTTGACAACGGCAGCGGCCAACTTATTTCGCATCCAGAGATCATTATCACCGAATCAATCGTGGTGGCGGTTGATGAGGAAGGCGAAGCCGTTTACATCACGCCGGAGGCGATCACCTCCAATACTTATCAAAAAGCGTCAAAGGCATCCCAGCGCGTGCGGCAAGCGCCGTTGCGCAAGCGTTGAGCAACACTCGCAGTATAGCTTTGCGCCGGCCTCCGAAATGAGGCGGAATCCGGCGAGGCATCAGAGAGAAACGTTACCGGACCACAATCCCGAGGAAAAATTTTTCTTCACAGTTTTCGGAGGAGAGGAGCATGCGGCTACTATTTCGCCGATTGCCTCTAGTCGGCCGCATTTTCACCGTAGCTGTTTTGGCCGTGCTGTTTTATTTCACTCAAAACGAGTACGACTCGGTTCATCAACAAGCCCTGCCCGCGCTCAACCTCGATTCGGCGAAGACAAAGCAGAAGCTGAGTCTTTTGGAATTTCATCACACCATTTCTCACGGGCAAACGCTGGCACAAATACTCTCCAGCAGCGTGGTGCAGCCCTCGGATATTTTTCCCGCCTTGGAAGCGCTCAAACGCGTTTTCGATCCACGACGTTTGAAGCCCGGACAGGAACTCAAGCTTATGGTCGATTCTTCCGGCACGCTGCACCAGCTTACGTACGCCGCCTCGCCGGAATTGCTCATTCGCGTAAAGCGGGCAGAGACCGGCGATTTTCTCACTGACTTCGATTCGTTGCGCATCGTGCCGCAGGTCAACTTTCTCGCGGGCGAGATCAACTCGACACTCTATGAGGCCGTGGTCGCCACCGAGGAATCGCCGGAGTTGTTGCTGGCCTACACCGACATCTTTCAGTGGGACGTGGATTTTTTCATTGACACGCGCAAAGGCGACCGTTTTCGTATTCTATATGAAAAGCTTTTTGTTGAAAAAGAAAACGGGGACCGCAAATTCGTGCGTTACGGCAAGGTGCTCGCCGCAACTTACGAGCAGGCCGACACGAGTTACTTCGCCTGCTTCTATGAGGACAGCACGGGTCGCAGCGGCTATTTCGATCGCAACGGCAATTCCTTCCAAAAGACTTTTCTCAAGTCGCCGCTGAACTATCGCCGCATTTCTTCTTTCTTTTCTTCCGGCCGCCGCCATCCCATTCTTAAAAAAGTGCGCGCCCACACCGGCGTCGATTTCGCCGCGCCGCAAGGCACGCCCGTCACAGCCACAGCCGAAGGAACGATCACGAAAAAGGAATGGGAAGGCGGATACGGCAACTGCGTGATCATCGCCCACACCAATCATTTCACTACGCTGTATGGCCATCTTTCCAAGTATGCGGAAGGCCTGCAAGTCGGCGATCGCGTGAAGCAAGGACAAGTCATCGGTTATGTCGGCTCCACCGGCCTTGCGACCGGCTCGCATTTGCACTATACAATGTATCTCAACAGCAAGCCGATTGACCCGCTACGCATTCGCCCAGCCTCGGCGGATCCGCTGACTCCGGCACAATTCCAAAATTTCGCCAAACATCGCGATCAAATGCTGGTGTGGTTGGATAGACCTTTGCCCATGGCTGCAATTGGACCGATTCCAGATTTCTATATTGATTGAACCTGCCGATCTCCTTGCGAAGGTTAAAAGCCTTCGCAAGGACTTTGCGCTGATCACATGCCCATATAATCAATCACTCCACTCATCCCTGCCAGCTTGGTTTCAAACAGCGCAACAGATTTAGCACAGAACAAAATGTCACTAAAAATCCATTATTGCTGAGACTCGAGATGTGAACAAGATGACTCTTGCAGGAGCATTGCTGAACACCAATGTTCACAAGTTTGGAGTCGAGTCGCAATTAGTGGACACACAATCTCATTTTAAAAATTTTATTCTCGACGAAACTATTCCAAGTTAGAATAGTATATAGCTCTCAACTTTTTTTAAGGGAGCCACGATGTCAAAAAATGAAATTGCAATTCTCGGTTTGTTGGCAGAGGGGCCAAAGCATGGCTACCAGATCCATCAAGACATTAAAAAACGCGAGATGGATTATTGGGCGAAGATCAAGCTCGCCTCGATTTATACGACGCTCACACGATTGGAAGAGCAGGGCTTGATCAAATCCGAGAAGGAAAAAGTCGGCAATATGCCGGAACGCACGGTGTACGCGTTAACGAGCAAAGGCCAGACTCGTTTGGGTGATATGGTCGAAAAGCTCTTGGTGGAAGATGAACGACCGGAATGGCTGTTCGGATTGGGCGTTGCGTTCATCTATGGCGCTGCGCAGGAGCGCGTGCTCACGGCGTTGCAACTTCGGCAGGAAAAATTGCAACAATGCGCCGTCGATTTGCACGAGCACTTGACGACACTCAAGGGGCAGGTTCCCTTCAATTGGTATATGCTCATCGAAAACGCCCACAAGCACATGCAGCTAGAGCGGCAATGGTTGGACGAGTTGATTGCATTGGTGCAATCCGAACAACAGTGGGCCATGTCATGTCCGTTCGAGTTGGCCGCAACATGCGAACAAAGTGCGCCACAAAACGGCCAAATGACTTCCAAACTTGACGGTGCTGAAACGAAGAAAGTCCTTTCGAATATCAAATAGATTACCAGCAAAAATCTCTCAACTCATACAGAAAACGGAGGCGTTGCAATGAGCAGTTTAAGAATGAACGGGCTCGGTGTTTTGGTTATGTTTTCGTGTGCGGTTGCGCATGCTCAGGAAAGTGGCGCGAGCATGTTCAAACAGACCGAGACCACGGTTTCTTCCGCGGGCCAGTATCTGACTTTGGATGAGGCGATCAAAACCACTTTGCAGAATAATCCCACTTTGCAGGCCGCCGGTCTCGGTGCGAAGTCGGCGCAGTGGGGCGTGAAGAAAGCGTATTTGGATTATCTCCCGCAAGTCAATTTCGGTTTTCAATACGTGCGGCTGGACCAAGGCACGCTCAGTCGCGCCAATGCGTTTTATGATTTCGTGAATGACCCCACCAATAGCGCCTTTCTGCCGGACGAGTTGCGGCGCAACGTGCGGCCCGGCGCGTGGGCAAACTCCTATGGTCCCTCCGTAAGCGTGGTGCAGCCGATCTACTCGGGCGGCATTTTGCGTTCGCAGCTTAGTGTTGCGCAAGCCACGGACGTGCGCAGCCAGGCGACTTTGGAAGAGACCCGGCAACAAGTGATCTTTGAGACCCAAAGCGCATACTTGCATACGCTCAAAGCGATGGAATTGGTGGCACTCGCGCAAGAAGCGCATCGTTCCGCGCAAGAACATTTGGAGACGACGCAGAAGATGTTGGAAGTTGGGATGCGCGCACGCAACGAAGTTTTGCGTTTCGAGGTCGCGCTCGCCAATGCGGAAAATGCACTCGTCGTCGCACAGAACAATTATGAATTGATGAAAGCCGCTTTAAACAAAGTCATGGGCGTGGATCTCGAGCGCGAGCTGACGCTCAAGCCGGTCGAGGATTTCAGTTGGGAAGCGCCGCGCACGCTGCAGGAGCAAACGGAAATCGCGCTGCGCCGCCACCCGGGTTTGCAAGTGATGAAATCGACCGTGTCGGTGCAGCAAGCCGCGGTCGGCATCGCGCGTTCCGGCTTTATGCCGAAAGTCAATCTCGCATACAACTATTCGTGGGAAGCGAATGATACCTGGGCCTTCGACAGTTACAAAACATGGTCGTTGGCAATTTCCGCGAGCATTCCCGTGTTCAATAGTTTTCAAAACTACGCCGGTTTGAAGAAAGAACAGGAGACCCTGCACCAAGTCCGAAAGCTCGAAGATGATTTCGTGCGCGGTTTGCAATTGCAGGTGAAGCAAGCTTCGCTGAATTTGACCGCGGCCGACAAGCGCATGGCGATTTCCGAAAAAGCCGTGGAAGAAGCCAACGAAAATCTGCGCATCGTTACAAACTCCTATCAAGTCGGCTTGCTCTCCAGTCTGGATGTTGTCGACGCCGAAGTCGCAGCCATACAAGCCAAAGCCGGCCGCATCGAAGCGCGCTATGATTACTTCATCGCTAAAGCACAACTTGCCCGCGCCATGGGCGTGTTGGGCCGGTGAAGCGGAATGATGGAGTGATGGCTTGTTCGAGTAATGGATTGATGGCAAAACCTGCACTGCATCATCACCGCAATACTCCAACATTCCATCACTGTATCAGTCCCTCAATCCAAACATACCATGCAAGAAACGAGGTCAATATGAAATCTAAAATAGCCATTGCCGTGATTCTCGCCACCGTCGGTGTGAGCTTCGTAGCCTGGAGCCGTTGGAATAGTGAGAAAACAGGCGACAAATCAGAAGCCCTGCCATTGGCAGTAAACATTCAAGTCGTCCAGCCGGCGAATATTACCCAAAGCCTGACGGTTTCCGGAACGCTCGTGGGAGAAGACGAAGCCACCGTCGTCTCCGAAACCAACGGCAAAATTGTCGCGGTTAAGGCGCAGGTGGGTGATTGGCTCAACAAAGGCCAAACCATCGTACAAGTTGAAAACGACTTGAAGCAAGTGGCCTTGGAACAAGCCAAAGCGCAAGCGCTCGCAGCCAAGACGAATTATGAGAAAGCGCAAAAAGATCTGGAGCGCTACGAAGAACTGTTCAAACAACAGATCACTACACAGAGCGTCATTGAGAATGCCCGGCTCGCGGCGCAAGCTGCAGAGGCCCAACTCAAGAGCGCAGAGGCAGCGGTGCGCTTGGCGCAACGGCAGTATGATGACACGTTCATCAAAGCGCCGCTCGCGGGACGTTTGGCGGATCGCTACGTGAACGAAGCCGCGATGGTAATGCCCGGCGACAAAATCGGCGTGGTTGTGAATGGCCGTAACATGAAGCTAAAAACCAGTGTGGCGGAAAACGAAATCGCCGCTTTGCGCAACGGACAGAATGCGGAAGTGGTTGCGGATGCCCTGCCGCAGATGAGATTCGCCGGCAAAGTTGTCTCCGTTGCGCAAAAGGCCAATCACGAGCGCACCTATCCGGTTGAGATCCTCGTGCAGAACGATGAAATCGAATCACTCAAGAGCGGCATGTTCGGACGTGCGAGCGTACAAGTTGCAAACGCGCAAGCGGCATTGGTCATTCCAATTGCGGCCGTGCTGACGGAAAACAACAACTCTTATGTTTTTGTGGAAGAGAATGGCGTGGCCAAGCGCGTCGAAGTGCAGCTCGGTTTGCAGCAAGACCAGCAGGTTCAAATTAAGAGC
>JABWAN010000459.1 GCA_013361015.1 Candidatus Zhuqueibacterota bacterium
CTGATAGAGGCCGTTGGTTTCGCGAAACGGCTCATTCCCGCGCTGAATTAAAGCTTCGTGCGCAGCAAAAAGCTGTTGCCTGCGTTGACGAAATTCGGCTGGAGACATGTAATTACTCCTCAAATAAAAGATGGAAAGACAAGACGGTCACCGTCAAAAACATTTAAAGGCATAACTTTCACCGTTCAAAGAATTATCGGCCCGAAGCTTTTAATGGCTTTGTCTTGTTGTGTTTATCAAGCGACGGCATTTTTCAAAACGGCTTCGGGCGTGTTTTGTTCGGCTCCAATGTTCGTTTCCTCCAAACGGTCATACCAACTCTTCTTCAAGAACAATGAAGTCGCGGCGATAATCGCGAGGCAGGCAATGATGGGCCCGGTTTTGAGCAGCACCACGTAAATCGGCAACGCGACCAAAGCGGTTTGCCAAATCGTACCGACCACGACGTTGACGGCATCCCGTTTGAAATCCTTGTTCGCTGCAAAGCGAGGATCGAGCGCCCTGGCTTTTTCCATGATCGGTTTCCAAAAACCCCACGGCCGCACCGTGCGATAGAAAGAGAGCAACGTCGCTTCGTCCGTTGGCTTCGTCAGATACGAACCCAAGTAGCAGCCAATGGCGGAGAGCACGAGGAGCAACGGAAAGTAGTGCAGTTCGAGGGTCTCTTTGAAAATGAGCGGAAAGACGAGCGCCGGAACCAATCCCGCAAGCATACCCCAGAAATAGCCGTAGCCGTTGAAGCGCCACCAATACCACTTGAGCACATTGGAAGCCACATAGCTGCCATACAGCGCGGAGACGATCCATTGCAGCAGACTGTTGACGTCTTGCGCGAAAAAGCCAAGAATAATGCTCACCGTAACCATGAAGATTCCGCTGGCGTAGTTCATGAATGAGATCTGCCGGTTCGAGGCTTTGGGCTTGAGGTATTTCAAATAGAGGTCGTTGACAATGTAAGCTTGCGCGGCATTCAGCGTGCCCGCGAATGTGCCCATGAACGCGGCAATAAGCCCCGCGAGGATCACGCCCATCATTCCCACTGGCGCAAATTCGTTGATGGCCGAGGGTAGAATCTGCTCGAAGTCCAGGCGGCCGCCCACCATCAAATCCAACCGATCATAATAGATGAGGCCGAGCACAGCGAAACCGGCGACCATCAGATAGCGCACGGGCATGAGCACAATGGAAACGAAGCCGCTCATTAAACCGGCTTCACGCGGCGAGCGCGTGGCGAGAATTTTTTGCATGTCGTAATTGGGCGCCGGGCCCGCAGCGCTGGCGAGCACGCCCTTGAACAGCATTAGCATCATCATGATGGTGAAGAGATTGAATTGATCGCTCGCGATCTTGTCGTTAACTTCGGCGATGAGGCCGGACCAATTTAGATCGAGCGACCAACCGAAAAACGGGCTGAGCCATCCGTCAGGAACGTTCAATGCATTCGCGGAAACCGCTTGCATCGCA
This sequence comes from Candidatus Zhuqueibacterota bacterium, assembly GCA_013361015.1. Lineage (GTDB taxonomy): Bacteria > Zhuqueibacterota > Zhuqueibacteria > Zhuqueibacterales > Zhuqueibacteraceae > JABWAN01. The sequence continues at coordinate 1,465 of JABWAN010000459.1, forward strand.
ATGATCGCAATCGTCACGCTCGCGATGGTCATGATGACATATTGTAAAACGTCAGCGAGCACGATGCTCGTCATGCCGCCGAGGACGGTATAGAGCACGGCGAAGAGTGTGAACGCGACGCCGTACAAATGCGGCACATATTGCGGCGCAACCTCAAAGGGCACGTAGTGCGAGACCGTTTCCCACGGCACAAAGATTTCGACGAACTTGCCGAGGCCCACAAAGCCATACGCGAGAAACCCGAGACAACTGATCAAAGCAAAGATGACGACAATGGAATGCGACAATGTCGCGTCGCGGCCATGGCCGAAGCGCGTGCCGATCCACTGCGCGCCGGTGGTGACATTCGAACGGCGCAGCCACGCAGAGAGAAAAATCATCAAAAAGATTTGATTGAACGTGGGCCACAGCCACGGCAGCCAGATGCTTTTCAAACCATAAACGAACATGATCGTCACCAGCCACATCGTGCCGGAGATATCGAACATGCCGGAGGCGTTGGACAATCCCAAAAAATACCACGGCAGCTCATTGCTGCCGAGCAGATAGGAGTTGAGGCTCTTCGACGCGCGCTTTTTCAGGAGCACGCCGATCAAGCTAATGCTCAACAAGTAGACCACGATGATGGCGAAATCGATCCAGGTCATGCGCATGAGGATTGGTTCTCCGAGTTTGAATTACATTCGCTCTAGAAGCTGAAAAACGCCATAGAGTGCAACGAGCAAGATAGCGAGCACGCTTACCCAGAATGCCGCGTCGTAGAAAGCACCGGGCTGCAGCGCCGCGGGCAGGCGGCGATAGCGAAAGTGCAGGGCCGCGTAAACGATCATCAAAAGTATCACGGTAGTTGCGACGCCGCCAATGGTCACCATCAACGTGGGAATCTTCAAAAGCAAAAACAGCGTTGCCCAAATCAAGGGCACGCACCACGCGAGTATCGCGATGGCTCTGCTCCGTTGTTTGACGTCTTTGAAATCGAGCCAACCGATTTGCCCGAACGCATCGGAAAGCAGCCGCGTCCAGCTTGCCAAGGCCGCGAACAGTGTTGAAAAGAGCACGACGAATGCGCCGAGCAAAAAGACCGCGCCGGCCCAGTTACCAAGGCTTTGCGTGTAAAGCCGCGAAAGCGTCTTCACCAGTTCCATGCCTTCCGGCAGCAAGCCCTGCCGGTGCAGAATGGCGGCGCCGAGCAAATAGAACGCAATCGTCACCACGGTGTAGATGACCATAGTGAGCAATGCATCCACATACATCACACGAATCCATCCGTGCGCGCGCTGCTGCCAGGCAATGCTTTCTTCACGAGGCCCGGTATAAGCAGCATACCCCTTTTCAATGAGCCAGTAGTTGTAAGCCATGATCTCATCGCCGCCGACGCCGGTAATGCCAAACGCGCCAAGCGCCACGAACACGGTCGCCGCGGGAAGATGAAAGCTCAACCCGCTCAACAACTCCTCCCTGCTAATTTGCAACGGCGTGAGCTGCAATGCGCCCAGCGAGATCACCGTCACCAAAGAGAAAATGGCGACCATCAGCACGGAGGCTTTTTCAATTGGGCGATAGTTGCCCTGGTAGATGAGCAACGAAACGACGACGGCCGTGACATAGCACCAAGCGGCGACGGAAATTTGAGGAAAGGCAAGATTCAAAACCAACGCCGTGCCGCCGACGATGCCGCCCACTTGCAGCAGCTTGAAGATCATTAGAAAGAGCCAAGACCAAATCGTCCAATTGGCTTTACCGAAGCGCAAGCCGGGAAGTTTGTTGAGCGCCTCCATCGTCGATTCACCGGTATAGATGGCTTGTTTGCCGAACTCAAGCTGCACGGCGACTTTCACCAAGCAACTGACGAGGATCACCCAAAAAGTAACGAATCCCGCTTCCGCGCCAAGGCGAGTCGTGGCGATCAACTCGCCCGAGCCTACGATGGAAGCGGAAAGGATGAACCCCGGTCCGAGAAAACGCAAGCGCTGCCGCAAGCCCATGGGCGGCGCGAGAATCGTTTCGCGTGTGAGTTGATAGGGATTGGCGGCGGAGGATTTCTGCATCACGATCGCGCTTGTTCTTTGACATTCAAATAATGTTAGGTTGACTTCTTTAACCGCAAAGGCCGCCAAGCTGACGCTAAGCTCGCAGAGAGCTTAACACTTTCTTTTGAATTTTTGCGTGCTTTGCGCCTCCTTCGCGCACTTCGCGTTTAAGCTAACATTGTCAAGCTAGATGCAGGAACCAAAAATCATTGCTTACTTGCGCAATAGACTTTTGTCGCCCACAACCAGCGGCTCCCCTTCTTTTTCAATTCGACCATGCCGCGCGCGGCGAGATCTTCGATCGCGCTCATGTGGGGCAGCAAATCATTGCCAAGCGGGTACCATTGCTCCGTGACCAATTCCACTTTGGCAAAATTCGCCTGCGCGGTTTCCATGATCTTCGCTTCGTTGGACAGCGTGAGCGCGGGGAAGAAGATGCGACCGCGCGGCGCAAGGAAATCGGGCGCCTGCGCCAGAATGTTCACGATCCAACGCGTGCCGTCTTCTCCGGCATCGCTGTGAATTTGCGGCGGATACCATTGCGACAGTCGTGCAATCGGCTCGGCAATGCCGGCGACGTCATCCACAATTAAATCGAACTTCATGCCCGCCCACGGCTCGAACATGCTGCCGCAGCGCGCATCAATGGCCACTTGCTGTGCTGCCGCGTTTTGCTGCGTCAATTGCACGGCCTCGGCGCTGATATCCGAAGCATGAATTTTCGCGTTCGAAAAAATGACTTTGGCCATCGCCACGGCGACAATGCCACAGCCGCAGCCCAAATCCAACACCGTGGCCGCGGCCGGATCGGCGTGTTTGCGCACTGCAGCCAGCAACAAATTGGTCGTGCTCGTGGGATAGAAAACTTCGGGCTTGGTCGCCACCACGAGGCTTTCCGTATCGCCGAAGTTTCGATCCTTGTACTCGAACGTGTTTGTGGAGGTGTGATTCATGCCTTGCCTCTGGTTAAATCATGAGATTCTGTTGAACCGCTACCGGAGCCACCAAATATGGAGCACCTGGATTTCTATAATGCGAAATCATTGCAAAAAAGCCAAGACCTTCATGCAATGCGGCAAGGCAAACAAGGAGCGCAGGAAGAAACCATTGCGCCATTAATCTGGGTGTGCTGCGCCTTTTAATTCGGACTCACTCCGATCGCGCATGCGATAATGCCATCGCCACAAAGTCGCCTTCGAATTCACCCACCTTTTCCTCGTTGCAGTGCAATTCGGCGCTCACGTTCATTCTAGCGCGGTGCTTGCGCTTGAGTGTATCCGTAAAACGGCGCCATGCTGCCAAATCACGTACTGCCGCCGAGGCCGTAAAGCCGCCGAGAATGAGGCGCTCATATTTCATGCAGTTTCTCTGAATGACAATGCGCGCCTTCAGCCCTTCCTTCTCCAGCTTGAGATTGATCAACGTCCACGCAGAAAGAATGGCGAGCGCGGAGGCGCTGCCGCCAAAAACAGTTTCGCGATGATTAAGGTTTTGCGCCAGAGGAGCAAACAACGTAACGCCCTCGCCCGTGGCCGTCACCACCTCGACTCCCATCGCTTGCGAAAGTGGGATGTGTTCGTGCAAATATTTTTGAAGAACTATGGCATCCATATCGAACCCAAAAGTTTTTTTTCCATTCCGCGAACGAATCTTCCGCGCATGAACGAGGAACGACAAACAACGCGTTCGGGAATAGACGTCAGTTTCTAATGAATTTTGACGATCAAATTCGGTAATCTTCACACTTCCGAACTCATCCCCCCGACCCCCTTCTCTTGGGAAGAGAAGGGGCGAGAGCCGAAGATTCATGCAGGTCTTTTCTCCCCTTCTCTTTTTAAGAGAAGGGGCTGGGGGATGAGTTCAAATTAGCTCATTACCGATTTTGATTGTC
>JABWAN010000460.1 GCA_013361015.1 Candidatus Zhuqueibacterota bacterium
CCTACGCCATTTGGGCGTTTCCCGAAGCCGGCGACACGCCCGCAGATTTTTTCGGTCGCGGCTTTTTGCCCTCCTCTAAAAATCTCGACCGTTTCTATCTCTGTCGCAGCTTGCGCGTCGCGCTTGCAGATTTCAAAGCCTCCTCTGAGAATCGCCGCATCTTGCGCAAAGGTGAGGGCTTTGCTTTCGAGCTGGTGCCGCGGCCACAGTTTGATTTTACTTCGGCGCGACGGGAGTTTTGTTTGAGCTATGCCGCACAAAAATTCGGGCAAGAAGTGATGACGCCGGAACGTTTGGACAATCTCATGAACTCGGCGATCACTTCGCATCTTATGCTCTTTCGTGAGACGCAAACGCAGCGCGAAGTGGGATTGGTGACGATGTTTTTGCAGCCCCAGCTTGTGGCGCAGTATTACTATGCTTTCTATGATCTCGACTACGCCGCGCAAAATCTCGGCATGTTTATGATGACTTCCGCGGTCAACTTTTTTGCAGAGCAGAAATATGAGCGCCTCTACTTGGGAAGCTGCTACTCGCGTAATGCGTTGTATAAAACCCAATTCGCCGGCGCGGAATTTTTCAATGGGGCATTTTGGTCGCGCGATCTTGATGAATTAAAATATTTGATTGCTCGCAACGAACAGCCGCAGACGCAGCATCTTTTCGAAGCGGAGGAATACCTGCATCGCTTTCATGACGGGGAGTTGGGCAACGCAGTGGCGCGGTCGCTGTTTGAGATCGGCTAGCTCGCGTGTGTCCTCTCGTCACTGCTATTCTGCAAAAATCTTCCCTCGTGCTCGAAATGAAACTTGTTCTAAGAAATGTACCCAGCACTAGGGAAGGTCCTTACAGGATGACAACCTGAGGCGTTATTCATTCCAACAAGAATGCTTTTATGACAAGGAGCGCTTATGTTGACTCGCATGCGATTAAAGCTGACGTGCTGTTTGGCTGCAATGTTTAGCCTTCCTCTTCACGCGCAAGATTTTTGGTCATGGTGGGGCGATGGCAAAGGCGAGTTGTCTTCTTACAAAATCACGGTCTCGCGCTACGGTGAGTTGCGTGAAGGCTACGCGGTTTTGGTTTTCGTCACCGAGGATATTTCCCGCACGACGCGCATCAAAGTTGAGTCCGATGAGATTCCGCAAGCCGACCGTGTGCCCGTGCTTAAGCTCAATCATGTGGTCAAATTCACCACCGGCATTTATGACTACGCGCTTATCACTTCGACCTTCAGCGCGGTGAACTCAGAGATGGGGCGCCCGGCGTTTCAGCCGCTCAAAATTTCTTTTTCCGCGCAAGAATGGTGCGGCCACGTTTTTCAAATGTTGATTCCGCAGCGCGACCAAGTTGCGCTGACCTTGCACAGCTATTTTCAAAGCGAGGGCGATCAAAAACGCAATCTCGCTCTGCCCGCGAATACCGCGTTCGCGAATGTGGCATTCGAAGACAACTTGCTGATTTGGATTCGCGAGTTGCAAGGCGAAGTGTTGCCCCTCGGCCAGCGCCGCGAGTTGAAAATTCTGCCGAGTGCATGGGCGTTGCGCGCCGCACATCAGAAAGTCGAATTTCAATCCGGCTGGATTTTGAAAGAAGACGGCGAGACCCTAAAACTTGCAGAGGGAAGCATTGCGACACGACGCTGGACCTGGCAGGTCGGCACGCGCCAAGAAAAGTATTGGGTGGAAAAAGCGTATCCGCATCGCATTCTCAAATGGACTTCGAGCACCGGCAGCCAAGGCGAGATCAAGAAAACTTTGCGGCTGCCTTATTGGTCGCTGCACGATAATGATGATTTGCACTATCGCGACCAAATGGAGTTGCCTAAATAAGGTCAAAAGCTACGCACTTGCGAAGTGCGTGGCTCCTGTGCGACTCATTTGAGCCGAATGGAAATAGGCGAAAGGGGGGAGGGTCTCGGAGAGATGAGCAATCATCGCAAATGCTATTTGCGAGCATCGGTTTTCGGTTCTTTTTTTCCCTCGTAGTTCGTCACAAAAAAATCTTCAATCAACCCCACAGCTTTCAAGCTATCGGCGGCGGTACGGGCCGTGCTGGCGCTGGGATATTTGCCCACACGAATGCGAAACCATCCCCGCGGTGATTGCGGCTCGAGCACATAGGCTTCCAACTTGCGGCGCTGTAAAGCATGCACCGCGGCCTCGGCGCTGCGTTTCGTTTTCAAAGCGCCGACTTGCAGCGAATAATAGTGGAGCGTATCCGGCTGGGCAATCGTTGTGTTTGCGGTGGGCTTATTCGTCGTTGCACCTTCCGGCCAAAATAGCAAGAGCGACAGTAGCACGGCGAGTCCCGTTCCGCCCAGTAGCACCAGTTTCTTTTGCGCGAGTAGAAACGCGAGAGATTCGCGCGCGACTTGTCTTGCAACATAGGCCCAGCGCTCCCACAGCGGTTTTGCATCTTTGCGCGGCACTTGCGCTTGGGGCGCTTCCCAACTCGCCTGCTCTCGTGCCGTTAAACGCGCTGCGCAGAGCGCGACCTGTTTGGAGAGCGCATCGTGCCGTTGTTGGTTGCGGTAATCTTCCCACAAACCGTGCAATGCCTGGCGAACTTGCGACTGCTCCGGCCGGGCTTGATCAAAAGCGCGCACATAACACCAGCCCGCGAAATCGTCCGTGCGGCGGTGCGCTAACACCTTCGGCAAACAGAGCGTGAGAATTTCATCGCTCAAAGGCCCACCCTTGGCCAAATAGCGGCTATAAAAGTATTCCGCGCGGAAGTGCGCTTTCTTTTCGGCCAGAAAGTGCTGCACGAAAAATGTCGCAAGCGCTTCGTCCTCGGGATCATGGTCCAACAACTCTTCGGCGAGATTGGCAATATCCAGCGTAAGCTTTTTTTGATTCAACACAAAAGCTTTGAGCACGTGATACGCCTCGGCGGGCCGCACGCCTTCGCGCATGGCGACGAGCAACTGTTGCTGAAAATATTCCCACTCCGGATGCTCGGCATAAAACGGAAAATAACTCCGCAAGAGATGGCGGCGCAGCCCTTCCTGCCGGCTGCGCGAAAGCAAGCCGCTGCGCATCACACCAAGGATGAGCGAGAAGACTTCATGTACCGAATCTTCGCGGCCGGCATCCACCAACGTTTTGCCGCGCTCGTGCAAAAACTCAAAGCGCCGCAAACCTTCGCGCGTGAGCACGTAACTCACCGGAGGCAGGAGCGCCACGAAAATCATGAGTACGATCACGGGATCGAGTGTGCTCGAGCCCAGCGGCACGAACTCATGCAAAAGCCAAAGCGTGAAGAAAGCCGCCGGCAACAACAGCAGCAAGCTCCAGAATAGGCGAAGTGTGATCCAACGATATGTCGTCATGCTGCTACTCGCATCGTGCAGAAATCTTTGCGGTCACGCGGGTCAGATTGAGTTGAAGTCAGCGTTCATTGTATCCACGGGCTGCGCCGTTCCGCCCTCGGAACCACTACGCTAATACTCGGCGCGCCGTCCGAAACTTCTTCGCCCGTGATCGGATCGACCGTCAGCGTTTGCAAGTCCTCCGGCATGCCAAACTCGCGGGCGGGATAAAGCTCGATGGCACGCTTCATAAAATTCGCCCAAATCGGAGCGCCGCCGCGCGCGCCATCCACTTCGCGGCCTTCCTTCGTGCGCATCACGTGATCACGATCATAACCCACCCATACGGAGGTGGAAAGGCTTGTGGTGAAGCCGTTGAACCACGCGTCCGTGGCTTCCGTGCTCGTTCCAGTTTTCCCGGCCGCGGGCGCGGTGAAGCCCATGCCGCGGATCACGCGGCCCGTGCCGTTATCAATCACGCCTTTCATCATATCGAGCAATTCGTAGGTCGGCTCCGGCTCGAAGCGCGCTTCTCCGAAGCCCGCGAGCGCGACCGCGGATTCAAGCACGACGCCGTTGAGATCTTCAACGCGCTTGATGACCACGGGCTTGCGATACACCCCGAGATTGGCGATCACCGCGTAAGCCGCGGCCACCTCCATCGGCGAAATGCTCACGGAACCGAGAGAGACCGAGAGCACTTCTTCGATCGGAGCCGTGACGCCGAAACGCCGGATCGTCTCCACCATTTGCTTGGGCGTAAGTTGATTGGCAATGTTCGCGGAGATGAGATTGATGGATTGCTGCAGGGCGTTTTTCAAAATCATCGGCCCGCGATAGCGGCGGTCGAAATTGCGCGGACGCCACGGCCGGCTGCCCGGAATATTGAAGGTCGTAGCCGTATCATAAACCACGGAGCGCGGCGTCAAGCCGAGTTGCTCGAGACCGGCGAGGTAGATGAACGGCTTGACGCCCGAACCCACGTGACGATTCGCCGAGACCGCGCGATTGAAGCCGCCCGGCACATAATTGCGCGCGCCGACGAGAGCTTTCACTTCGCCGGTGGGAACGGAAACGACGGCCAGCGCGCCTTGCAGCGGCAAACTGGTTGAGTCCAAATCGGCTTCCAAACGCGACACGCCGAGGCGCAATTCCTGTTCGGCAATCGCCTGCAGTTGCGGATCAAGCGTAGTATAGATGCGCAAGCCGCCGAACTGTACGGCTTCGCGGCCATAACGCTTCTCAGCTTCAGTAATGACGTAGTCCACGAAGTCATTCCCACGCGTGCGCCGCCGGGAGAGCCGCAACGAATCTTCCGCCGCGGCCTGCATCTCCGTCGCGGTGATGAAATCCTTTTTGTGCATGCGCGCGAGAATCAGCTTCTGCCGCGCTTTGGCGTTGTCATAATGCGAGAAGGGATTGAGATTGCCCGGCGAGTTGACGATGCCCGCGAGCATGGCGGCTTCGGGAATGGTGAGCATAGCCGCAGGCTTGTTGAAGAATTGCTGCGCCGCGTCTTCGATGCCGTATGCGGCGCCGCCGAAATAAACCAGATTGCAATACGCTTCGAGAATTTGATCTTTGGTAAACGTCGTCTCGAGTTGCATGCTCACCAGCATCTCTTTGACTTTGCGCAGATAAGATTTTTGAAAGGTGAAAAAGAGATTTTTCGTGAGCTGTTGGGTAATGGTCGAGCCGCTCTGCAAATCATGGCCGGTGAGGCTGCGATACGCCGCACGTAGTAGCGCGATTTTATCGATGCCGTGGTGTTGATAGAACTCGCCATCTTCCGCGGCCACCACTGCTTTGCGAAAATGCGGACTGATTTGATTGAGCGCAATATAAGAGCGCCCGCCGAGGCGATAAACCAGGCTGCCGTCTGCGGCGTAGACTTCAGTGGGGCGCGCATAAACCAAACTGCGCAAATCTTCGGGGATGTAAGGCAGGTCGTCAAGCATGAAGAAGAAGCCGATCACCGCGGCCAACAGCAGCAATGTTGTGAAAGCCAGAATGCTAAAAACCAGGTGGTTCTTCATAACGCGTGTTTCGATTCGTGAAATCGG
>JABWAN010000461.1 GCA_013361015.1 Candidatus Zhuqueibacterota bacterium
GAATCGAGACCCGCGGTGACGGGCAGGTTGGGACTATCCACACGCACTTGGCTCACCACCGCGGACGCCCGCATGAGTTGCTCGGCTTGCTGAAAATTCCGCAACGCCTTTCGCCATTGATGTTGCGCAAAGCTAACGGTGGCGAGATTATAGTAATGCCGGTACTCACCCGGTTCCAGACGCAACAAATCAGTCCATTGCTCCGCCGCGCGTTCGAACGAAACCTCTCGAGGAAATTTTTCCGCGAAGAGCTTGTAAGTCAAAGCGAGATTGTGTTTCGTAAGCGGCTTGAAAGGATCCAACGAACGGGCTTTTTCCAGATTTTTCCGCGCTTCCAGCAGATTGTAGCTGGCGGCTATCGTCATGCGGCGATCAACAATGTCAACCGTGCCGTTGCGGCCCTTTGGCGCGGCGGGATTATTCGCGGCGAGATTGGGGGTGACGGCGATAGTGGAATCAGTGGCGGGCTTACTTTGCTGCGCAATCTTGCGCCGGTGTTCCTCCACCAGCTTCCACAATGAATCCGTCACGGTGTAGTGGCGAATGCCTTGGGCGCTCAATACTTGCGCACTTTTTTCACGCTCACGCGGCACAAACAGCAAATCCGCAATCGTATCGGCGCGCGCGGCCACTTCGCGGGAGACGCCGAGCGGAACTTTGCCTTTGCTCCAACTCGCACCGCCTCCTTGGGTGCCCGCGCAACTCATGAGCGCCAGTGCTGCCAATGAAACCACGCCGATTGCGGCCCTTTTGTTCCACGTCATGGTTGCTTCGCGCTTTGGGGTTTGTTTTTGTCCCACCAGGAGAGAAAAATATTGTAGAATCTCGAGGTCTCTTCCTTACTCGGATTTTCCTCAGACATGCTCAGCGAGATGACGGATTTAGATTCGTCTTCCAAACCGGCGACGCCTTCATGCAATGAAAAACTCTTTTTGCGAAAACCGGTATCACGCAGCAAGATTGCCTGCGAATTGTCGCTTTTCAAAACGAGCAACAAGCCAATATCCTGCGATTGCTCGTTGGCCAGCAGAAACAATTCATAAACCGAGGGCGGCACTTCGATGGTCACTTTCGAGGTCAAATCACCACTACGATGCCGCATGTAGTGTTTCAACACTTCCGGCAGCGGATGTTGGTTGGCCTTCATCCATTCAATCAACTCGCGAAAAAGTTGATTGAAGTCGATGCTTTCGCGCGCCTTCTCAAAATCTTTTACCGTCACTTTGTTCGTCACCGTTCCGGATTGCGTGCGATCCGCGGCCGGGCCAAGCTTGCCCGTGGAGTAAGCCGGTCCGCCCACGCCGCCATAACCCACTTTGGCGCTCTTCAAGGAAGGGTTATAAACATTGCTCGCCGCACCCGCGACCGGAATGGCGTCGGAGGCGGTCGAGGCGACAACCGGAACGTCAAACTTGGGGAGGTTCGTAACGCCGACATTGACTTCCGGCAAAGCATTGGGCGAGCTGGCAATGCGGTTCAACACCGAAAAATCTTCCTGCATCATTTGCGTGGTTTTCGTCAACTCGGTGAGCTTGGACATGTCGATCTGTTCGAAATCCACCGGCTGATTGGGGACTACTTCCAAGTTTTCCTTGGGAATCTCCGTCGGCTTCTCCACTATTTTGCGCTCGGCTTTGGGCTTGGGAGGTTCATATTTTTTGAAATCGATCTCCGCAATCTTCTCGACGTCGAAACGCGGCTCTTCCCAATGCAATGTGCCGAGATAGATATAAATCGCCAGCAAAATGACGGAGGTGATAATGTACGTCCACAATTTTTCAGGCTCTATGCGCCGAAAGCGCACACGGAGACTATACGCCAGGCTCGACATAATTTATGCTTTTGCTAAGTTGATTGCGCTCGCAGATGTCCAACACATTAACCATGAGTTGAATCGGCGAATTGGGATCGGGCTGAATCAAAAAAACCACGTCTTCTTTTCGGGCTTGATAGTTTTGCTGCATGGTAATCATCTCCTGCTCAACGACATTGATGTCATCATTGCTGAAAACCAACGTCGCGCCGTCCATCAGATGAAACATCGGCCCTTCGAAGATGATCACCGATATGGTTTTGAGCTGCTGCGGTGTACTCACGGCCGTCGTCTTCGCCGGCAGCTTGATTTGCGTTTTCTGTTCGATATCCGCAATACATATAAATCCAAACAACACCGTGAGCGCGATATCGATCAAGCGGATAATGACGCCGCCTTTACCCATGCAGAAGCCTCACTTTTTAAACTTCGAGCTGATGCGCACATCGACCGTCTTCAGCACATCCAGGCGATCACAAATCGAAGCGGCCTGCATCACAAAACGGATGGGCGTATCATAATTCGCGCGAATACGCACGCGCATTTTGTAGCGCGAGCGCGTCAGTTCGCTTTTCTTCGCCGCCAAAAAGCCTTCAAGCACTGCCGGGTCTGCCGTGCCTTGCTTCTCGTCGCCCCACATATAATTGCCCTCCTTACTCACCGCGACGTAAACCACAATCTCCGGGTCGGGATTAGTCGGCGGCAATTCCACCGTGTTCGGCAATTCAATCTTGCTTTGCGAACTTAATTCCGCGGTGCAAATGAAGCCGAACAGGAGAATCATCACAATATCGATCATGCGTACGATCATGCCGGCGCCCATACGCTCTCACTCCAGTGCCATAGATTCAAAAGCCGTTTCCAGTTTATGGGTGGTTTTGGATTTGACCACGGCTTTCACAATGTTCGCTCCGGCATTTTCACTGAAACGAAAATTAGCGGATGCCACACCTTCTTCATCCGTGCTCACTTCCACGCGCGCCTTGTCACGTTCGAGGCGACCGTTGTTGTACGCGACTTCAAAGACGACAGACTGGCCCGGAACCGGATTGCCCGCCGCGTCTTCCAAACGTAAACTCAAAGGCTCCGGGGCAACGGCGCCGGCTTTGCCGTTCAATAAATGTCCGGACAATACCACAAGTTTGTCCGGCGCACCCGGACGGCATTCCAGCTCAAATTCCTGCTGCAATCTCGCCTTGCCATTGATGCGCGCGACGATTTTGTGGTTGCCAATCAATTTGCCCATGCGCGCGTGCACTTTCGCGATGCCCACACTGTTCGTCGCCGTTTGCTTCATCGCTTCGCCATTATCGAAAGTGATCAGCGAGCCGTTAGCTTCGAAGACCACCGGAAAATTCGAAATCGGATTGCCGTGTTCATCTTCCAAAGCAACTTCCAGGGCTTTGGGTAAAGTCATTCCGGCCTCTGCCACTTGCCGGTTGCCGGAAAGAATGCGCAAATTACTCGGGACTTGCTGACCTGAGGGCATCTTCACTTCCACGTTCGGCGCGGGCATGGCCGCGGGCATCGGCACGTGAATGATTTGCGGCGCTGCAGTAGCCGCGACTGCCGCCGATTGGCCCTTTCCAAAAATGTAGCGGAACTGATCCGCCGCTTCTTCAATCGCAGAAAGATGGCTAAGATACACGGCCTGCGCATAGGAGATGCCGAAATTCAAAAAGATACTGACGATCAGACCGCCAATGGTCGTCACGAGGGCGACGCCCATGCCGTAAATGACCTGTGAGGAATCCAAACGGCCGGGCATGAACGTTTCATACATACCCAACACGGTTCCAAGCAAGCCCAACGCACCCGCCGTATCCGAAAGCAACACCGCAAAATTGCGTCCCAGCTCATAGCCCTCTTTTTGTGTTTCCAACTCGCCCTTTATTTCGACTTGCAGGGCTTCGGCGCTGGGATCGCGGCGCCAAAGCTCACAAAGCTTGGCGAATAATTTTCCCAATGAAGACTTGGTGTCTTTCACAACTTCGGCAAGAATCTCTTCCACACGCGCTCTTTCGCCATGGTCTTCCACAGGCTCGGTGAGTTTCATGGCAACATATTGCTGCGTTGCTTTCGCGCGGTGTTTGTCGAAATAGACTCTCACCACCAAATAGACCAGAATGCCGAGGCCGAGAATGAAATCGATGTAGATGGGATACATAACCCAACCGCCTTGGTCAGTCCATTCGCTAAAGTCTTTGGCAATGCCACCACTTTGGGGTTGGATTTGCTGGGTGGTTTGCCCAGCCGGATTCGACGTTTCTTGCAACGCGAACAATGGCCCAGCCCATACAGTCAACACGAACACGACAACGAACCACCGGGCAAGGTTCGTGATGCGGGATTGCAACATATGACCTTCTCCTTGAATTGTTCCTGGCCTCTAGTTCATACGAACGAATGTTCGGATGCGCGTTTGTGGCGTGACCTGCGGCATCGTTTTGCTTAATCGAATTTCACTTCCGATGCGCTGGCGTTCGATGTGCAATTTGCTTTCGGGGGAGCGATAAGTTTTACCGTCTGCGGATTCCCAGACGATGTAGTAATAGTACGTGCCTTTCGGCGGATAGGAACCGTCCTTCAATCTCCAGTCCCAAATCTTGCGTCGCATGATTTGATTATGTGAGGAGCTGTTGCCCACGATGGTCGAGTCTTCCAAAACGATTTGTCCGTCCGCGTTTTTCATGAGGAACACGCCCTGCACCGGCCCCCAACGCTCAGTTTCGACCATATTGAGGCTGAATCTAAAGGTATCAACTGGCGTGTTTACCAACAATCCTCGCCCTGGCGCTTTGGTTTTATCGTACGTCCGAAGCGCGAGGTGATAATCCGTGGGTGAAATACTATTCGCACCCACCGTGTAGCGGCGGTTATTTTCGATGGAAGAATCGACTTCCACCGTGACTTTGATGCTGTCGCTCAATTTCGTGTAGAGGCTCAAAAAGCGCAGCAGCAAATGCGCGCGCTTGGCATCCGGCGGCGTGATGAAGTTGCCCTTCACCACGGCATTGCTCTGAATAACGCGCTGTGCAAAATCTCGAAAGGCTTCCATGTAGGCCGGCGTATGATTCTTCTTCATGACGTCGATGATGCCGGCGCTATCTGAAGGCACGGTAAATTTTCCGGTGGTGCGGTCTGCTTCCTCGATCTTTCGCAACAAAGTGGCCGCGCCGATCTTGGGCTTCTTTGCCAATTCTTCTTCAGATAGAAAGATTCTTTCGGGCTGCAAAGGCAAAACACTATCAGCCTCTGCAGCAAAAAAGATCGCGCGCGGCAACTCGGCGAGATGCTTCGGCTCAATATCCGGCGCGAACGTTCTTTTCACGTACTTTTCGGTAATGAACAACGTGTCGTATGCAGATTCCACGCGGAATGCATGCGCGAGACTGATGGCGGGACGCCGCGGCACCTCCGTCTCCGTCCATTCCATGGCGTACAGCGAAGGATTCTTGTCGAAGTTGAACTCCAATCCCAATTCCGGCGAGCCGCTGGTCGCCAAGCTCAAGTCGCTGAGGGGATAATTATAGCGGAAATTAAG
>JABWAN010000462.1 GCA_013361015.1 Candidatus Zhuqueibacterota bacterium
CGGATGGTACTTTCGCGTCGATAAAAAAATCCGAAAGCTTTTTAAATCCGTGCATTCCGAGCGGCATGAAGCGATCGCCGGGTTGAGGAAACCGTACTTGCAACGTTCCCGCCACTTGCGCCGCATCTGCGAATTGCAGAAATGCGTAGCTGCGCTCTCGCCACGATTCGGCACGGCCAATGTGGCAAACGGTTATAGCAATCCCCGCGTCGGGAAGCACGCACCGTTGGCCGATTTTTAAGAACTGCGCGTGGGGAGTCGGTCGGATTTTGCAAAAGACAACGCCGGTTTTCTCACAGAAAATTTCCACCTCACTCCGCCAGAGGTACCGGCGCCTAGGAAAGGCGAGAGGCTGGTTATGTGTCGGGTTGAGAAAGGAAAGTATTTGTTCCGTTTCATCAAAAGTCAGCGTGGCGGCGGAGCGTACCAGCCGCTCCATCACCGCGCGAATCACATAAGCCTGAACGCTGCGAAAGTAATTCCAAAATCGCTGAAGATCAAGAATAATTTTGTCCGTTTCAGCGCTCCTGAGGGTTTCTGCCAGCGCTTGTTGAGCGGAATACTGCAAAAAGTCCTCCGCCTGGCTCGCGATACTCGCCAGTCGTGCCAGTCCAGCATTGATTTGCGGATTGAATCGTTCGCGCAACAAAGGCAGCAGCTCGTGCCGCACGCGATTGCGATAGAAACACACCTCGGCGTTGGTCTGATCTTCACGCCAAGTGAGCTTCTGCAGGCGCGCATAGGCGAACACGTCTTCCCGTGAAAAATGCAGCAACGGACGGAGCACCGGAAACTGAACATGTGGAATTACGGCACGAGCCGGCATCCCGCGTAAACCGCGCACGCCCGTGCCGCGCAGGACATGCGCCAATATTGTTTCAGCTTGATCGTCTTGTGTATGCGCCGTCACAATTGCCGTCGCGCCATATTCTCCGCAAATTTCGCCGAGCGCCTGATAGCGCAGCTCGCGTGCAGCAGTTTCAAGCGAGAGCCTTTTTTCTTTGGCGTAATTTTGCACTTCGATCTTGCGGCAATGAAACGGCAAGCCATATTTTCGGGCCAGTTCCGCAACGAACTGGGCGTCTGCATCCGCTTCTACTCCGCGCAGTTGATGATGCACATGCCCGATTGCCAACTGCAGCTCCCACTCTGCTTGCACGTGCTCAAACAAATCCAACAGCACCCGCGAATCCACCCCGCCGGAAACGGCGAGCAGGAGCCGCTCGCCGCGTTGAATAAGATCGTGCGCTCGGAGATGGCGGAGAAAACGTCCGAGCAATTTCGTTTGTTCCTGTGACATGACTTTAGTGCTGCAACGCTTGGTCGATCACGCCTGTGCCATGATCATTGGGAAGCACCAGCCGTGATGAAATCGTCATTCCGAACGGGGCCCGGCGAAGCGAGGAATCTCTATGGCATGGCCATTTGAGAGCGCGCATAACAAGCAATCATCTTGCCCAAAAAAAATTTTGCCTTTCTTGGGCTGCTTACTCATCCCGCCACCTTATACCGCTCTCGCAAAACCTGCACGTGATGCTTTTCGTGTCCCGCAATAATGTAAGCCAACGCGCGCGTGCTGGCCGGTGAGTTGTTCGCCGTGCCTGTGCGCAGCAAGGCCGTTTCATCAAAAGCGCGAAAGAGCGCAAGCGTGGCTTGGCGAATCAACTGAAACTCGTTTACGAGATCGGCGAGCGTGCGGCTATCGAATTGGGCGGCCTGCACGTAATCATCCTGCTCAAAACCCGGTAATGGCGTGGCGTCACCGCGACCGATGCGCAACGCACGATACGACATAATACGCTCCGTGTCGCACAAATGGCCGACGACTTCTTTGATGCTCCATTTTTCCGGCGCATAGCAAAACGCTGCGTGCGACTCCGGCACTTTGTTCAACAGGCGCACGGTCGCTTCATTCTGTGCCTGCAAAAGCGCGAGCACATCGCCTTCCGCAATTTTCGAGACATACTTTTCATAGTAGGGGTTGTACTCGCTGGGTGCGGGCTTGGGGATGACGATCACGGCCATGGACAGACTCCATAATAAAAATCCCGACCGTCCTAGCGCTATGAAGGACCAGTCGGGATTGTTTTCACAAGTAGCGGCGGAGGGATTTGAACCCCCGACCTACGGATTATGATTCCGCTGCTCTGCCGACTGAGCTACACCGCCACATTTATTGCGGTCGTAATTTAAAAAAGAATGCCTGAAACGCAAGCGCTATTTCCTTGCCAGTAAAGCTCGTTGTGTTTGAACGCAGATGACGCAGAAAAACTGCAGATTATGAAGATTGCTTTGTTTGATCAAACCTAAACCAATCCACTTTTATCCTTGCCATTTCAGCTGTAATCTGCGTTCTCATCTTTTCACGACAACTCGCGGCAAGGCCGTTTCGATCTCATCAACTGCAACACTCGTCTCCGCGCCTGTGCTTTGATCCTTTAGCCGCAGTTTGCCCTCCGACTTTTCTCTTTCGCCGAAGAACGCCACGAAACGCGCGCCGCGGCCCGCGGCATAATTGAATTGCGGCTTGAGGCCTGCGCTCTCGCAATACACGTCGCAGCTCAAGCCGAGTTTGCGCGCGCGCGTCGCCAATGCCAACGTATCAGCAATCGTGTCGCCAAAATTCGTAAAAAGAATGTCGAGGCCGTTGCTGCTCTCCGCAAAATAGCCACGTTCTTCGAGCAGTAAAAGAATTCTTTCCAAACCGAGTGAGAAGCCGCACGCGGGAATCTCGCGGCCCGCGAACATACCCACGAGTCCGTCATATCTTCCGCCGCCGCCGAGCGAGCCGGAAACGCCGGGCACCACCACTTCGAAAATCGCGCCGGTATAATATGAAAGCCCGCGCGCGAGATTGGGCGAGAGCGCTAGGCGTTGACTCGTGCCCATTGCTGCGCTCAATTGCAAAATCGTTTGCAAATCATCAAGCCCTTTGAGCGCGGACGGTCGTTTGAGATTTTCACGCAGCATTGCCAAACGCGCGGCATTATCCGAAGTCGCACTCGCGACTTCGAGCAGATCGAGCAGCTTCGTTGCGCTCGTCGCTGTGATGCCGCGATTTACTAACTCCGCAGCCACGCCCTCTTTGCCGATTTTGTCCCACTTATCCACCGCAACGAGCGCCGTGCCTTCGAGTTCCGCGGCAATGCCTGCGGCCTCGATCAACCCGCGCAACACTTCGCGATGATTGAGCGCAACGGAGAAATCGCTGAATTGCAAACGCTCAAGCACGGTACACACCGCAGCGATAACTTCCGTTTCAACCGTGAGCGCCGTGCTGCCGCACACATCCACGTCGCATTGCATGAATTCGCGAAAGCGACCCTTCGCCGGGCGATCCGCGCGCCACACGGGTTGAATTTGATAACGCTTATAAAATTTCGGCAACTGCCCCGCATATCGCGCCATCACGCGCGCGAGCGGCACGGTGAGGTCATATTTCAACGCGAGATCAGCATAGAGACGTTCCGCCGGAACGTCTCTACCCACGTTTTGCGCTACCGCTTCCTGCAATTTCTCCCCGCGCAGCATAATGCGAAACAGCAATTGATCGCCCTCTTCGCCATACTTGCCGAGCAGCGTGGAAAGATTTTCAAACGCCGGCGTTTCGAGCGGCTCGAAGCCGAACGATTCATAAACTTCCTGAATGACTTTTGTGACTTGTCGGCGCTTGCGAATATCGTTCGCCAAAAAATCGCGCGTCCCGCTCGGGGGATTGGTGTTCGTGTTCAATGATACTCCTGCATGAATGATCCTCGCAGTTCCGCACTCTCCCTCACACTAGCGCTGTCATTCAGCAGGAATCTTTTTAAGTACTGCGATTAATGCTCAACGTTGAAAAAGATTCCTGCTGCATGACAGTTTCAAGAGGACGAAACTGCGTGAATGAGTTTATGAAAGTTGCTCCCACTCGTCGAATGTGACTGGTCGAGCGAGAATCGTTGTAACTTCGCTCAACATCATGCGAAGCTGGGGCACGGAATACTAGCTATTCGAAGGGATGGTGAGGCGATACTGTTGAAAAACCATGTATTGGTGCCGCGCGCCGGAAAACGGCCCCTCAAAGCCCAATGCCCGCAAACGGTGAATAAAATCTTTTCACTTACACGGCGTCCAGCGGCTCATATTCAGGTTTCTGATTCAGATTGATGCCGTCAATGACCGGCAACGCATGCCTTAACTTGAAGCCGACGAGCAGCCAGTCTTCCAAAACCGAGTGCAACTCATGTTGGCATTGCGACAGAGTATTCGCAAACGCGATTACGCCGGCGCACGGAGGAATGCGCCCGCTGAAAGTGCCGTCTTCCAGTTTATCATATTCGGCGTAAGTCCTGGCGCGAGCAATGTACTCGCTCAAAACAGGTTGTGGGGACATATCGTTTTACTCCTTCATTTGCCGGTTCAGCCTTACCTCGCGCAGCTAAAATAAACAAGCCGAACGCACGCGAGCAAGCTTTTTGTTTGCGGCTTCACGGCTTAATCGCAGCGTGCGATAACTGACTCGCCCGCAACTCCGCCTCAAACCATTCTTTCATCGCGCGTATTTCCTCGCGAGCCGGGAAGAGGTGCGTGAGCAGGTGCAAATACTCTGACTCCGTGTGAAGATAGGGCAGATCGCAAAACAGGGTTATGGCCTTGGTGTAATGCTCGCGCTAGCTCGATGCGGTTTTGGGATAGAAGCTCACGGCGTTGTCAGCCCCACTCTTTCGCGCAGCCAGAGGTTGATCAAGGTCTCGGTGGACACTCCCTGTTTCCGCGCATGCGTGCGGAGGTGCGCAATCAATTCCTTAGCAACGGGATAGTAAACTTTGCTGCCGCTGATATCGATTTCGACCGCCACGTCGTCCATGAGATCTTCATAGTCCGCCGACCTATGAGTGTCCCAAAAATTCCAGAACTCTTCGAGTGTGTTGAAATTTTGGGGCAATGGGTCGCGGCGAGGCCGGTGCTTTTTATTTCTTACCATGGTTTTCAAACTCCCTCTCCCACTTCACATAATCTCCTCGAATCTTCTCAACCTGCTCATCTAAATTCTCCAGCGTCCACGTGCTCGTGTCAATCGGCGAATAAAAGCGCGCGTATACCGTGCCGGGGTTCACGACGAAGGTTTTGCCGGGGCAGAGTTGGCGGGCGCCGGCAAAGTGAATGGGCACGATGGGATATTTCAAATCCACGGCCATACGAAACGCGCCTTTTTTGAACTGGCCGATTTGTCCGCTCGTAATGCGCGTGCCCTCCGGCGCCATGAACAAAGAGAGCCGCTGCTTGCGGATGCGTTCGTATGCGCGATTGAGCACCGCAATCGCACGCGCAGAGTCTTGGCGTTTGATGAAAATCTGCCCGGTCAACAGCCCCAT
>JABWAN010000463.1 GCA_013361015.1 Candidatus Zhuqueibacterota bacterium
GCAGCGAAGCCTCGAATCCTTGGAGTGATGGGTTCCATAATCCATCACTCCACCCATCCAATCGCTCTCCTACTTTTTAACCACCCGCACCCGCACAGCGCGATCGCCCTTCATCTCGCGCACGATATCAAACCCCACTCTTTGCCCGGGCGCCAAACGCTTGGGTTGCACGGTCGCATCAAGATCATTCACGTGCACGAACAAGTCTTCGTCCTCATCGGTTTGAATAAAGCCAAAGTTTTTGCTCGCATCCCACTTTTTCACGGTACCGTATTGCATCATGTGCTCCTGGTGAGTTTAATCGTGAAGCTCGTCAGTGAAATCGCAGCGCGCGCAACATGCAGGGCAAATCTGCCTCGCCGCATGAGGCGGTACTTGCGCTTCTCTGGCCTTTTAGATATTTTGCGTGCAAAACAACGTTTCGTTCCAGCCAACCTTTTTTTGGGAGAATGAGATGAAGCACACTTTGTATCACTACCGCGCGCTCGTCACGGAAGTTTACGATGGCGACACCTGCACCGTCGATATCGATTTGGGGCTGTACACGTGGCTCAAAACGCAGAAGCTGCGATTGCATCGCATCAACGCACCGGAAATGCGCGGCGCGGACAAGGCCGCGGGCACGGTCTCGCGCGATTATCTGCGCAGCCTCATTTTGAACCAGCCCATCGTGCTAGAGAGCATCAAAGACAACACGGAAAAGTATGGCCGTTACCTGGCAGAAGTCTGGCTGGAACGCGAAGGGAATTGGGTCAACGTCAACGATATGATGGTGCAGAATGGGTGCGCAGTTTATAAAGATTACGGCGAGTGATCAACTAACGGAACCCGTCTTGCCGACGAAATCGCGCTCCAGCAATTTCACGGTGAGCACCGGGCAGGGTGCGTGGCGCACGACTTTCGCGGTCGTGCTGCCCAGGAGAAATTGTGGGAGCCGGCTCAGGCCATGCGTGCCCATCACAATGAGATCGGTATCGTGCGTCACCGCAAATTCCAAAATCTCGCTGTACGCGCGACCGGACTCGACGAAGCTTTCATAAGGCCGCGCGCCCTCGAATTCTTCCATGAGGTGCGTGATCTGCTCGTAAGAGTGCTGAGTCAGCTCGTGGCCGAGGCTCTCCGTCGAATTTAGGCTGAGCGCATAATGCTCGGGATGGATCGGAAGATCGACAACGTGCAATATTTGTAAATTGGCATTAAACGCTTGCGCCAACGTCCAGGCATAATACAGGGCTTTTTCAGAATGCGGCGAGAAGTCAATCGGCACGAGCAGATTGAGATAGGGCAACACCTGCGCTGCGGTGGCGCTCGCGCGCACCGTGATGACGGGACAATTCGCCTGCCGAATCACGGTTTCTGCGACGCTGCCCATGATAAGATGGCTCAAGCCCGTACGGCCATGGGTGCCTACGACGATGAGATCGCAAGCGCCAGCTTGCGCGAAGCTGAGAATTTCCGCGGCGGGGTGCTCGCTCTTCCGTACCACGCGTTTCACGCGCAAATCATACAATGGCTCGAGGCCGGCAAGCTCATGCGCTTCCTGTTCGGCCGCCACGCTGAGCGCCTCTCCTTCAGGCTCGAGTGGTGGAAACGCTTCTTCACGCCTGCTTGTGCTCCCGGTGTCGATGTGTAGCATGGTGAGAGAGGCGTCGAATTTCTCCGCCAACATGCTGGCATGTCCTACCGCCGCGCTGGAGGTTTGTGAGAAATCCGTGGGCACGAGAATGTCTTTGATCTGAACCATGACTATTGCCCTTCGTCAACTTGAGAGGACTTTTTGAGCATCTCCTGTGCAATGAATGCGGCGAGTTCTTCCGCTTTTTGGCAATACAATTCAGCCAATGCCCGCTCAATAACCATATCAATGTCATAATCTGGCTGGTTGCGTGTTTCAAAGGCTTTGCTCAAGAGTTGGTGGTATTCGTACGGAACCAAACCGGTTTTCGCATAGTCTCGTCCCAAAGCAGAGATGACTCCCAAATGTTTTTTGAATCGCAAGCCATCCAGCATGAGCAGTGCGGACACGGCATGAAACATGGCCTAATACGCACGATTGACCGTTCCATAGTAATGGTCGCTTTCAAACATGGCGCGCATCTCGGACAGATTTCTTTTGGCGACATGGATTAGTTTGTTGCCGTTGCTCGTTCGCTTCTTTTCCATATCGGAATGCCCTCTTTCTGAATGTCTTCCGCAAGATAAGAAAGCTGACCCCATTCACCATAAAAACGCTCGCCGCTAATGACGCGCACATCAAGAAAGGTGTCGTGCTCGAGGCCGAATTCGCTCGCAATCGTCCAAATGAAATCTTCAGCCTTGGCATCGTCGCTTTGGCAAATCACGGCTACGTCGATGTCGGACTCCTCTTCGGCGTCGCCGCGCGCGGTGCTACCATACCAAATCACTTCATAAATTTGTCCGCCGAGCCGTTTCACCAACTCTTCCGCAAAAGCGCGAACGACTCTTTCAACTTGAGTTTTGCCCGTCGCCGGAATCATGATCACTTGATCCTAGGTTTTTCGCTTTACGAAAGCGCAACCCTCTCGCGCTCTTTATCAAACCGAAATGTGTTTTGAGTCGGGCGGATTGTAGGCTGCACTTGTATGCCTTGCGCTTTCAATATCCCGTTCACGGAGATATCCTCGTCAAGCTCGGGCCAATGAAAGCCGGCGCCGACCGGATCAACAATCATTCTAGCGACTTGCTCGGCACTGGCGCGCGCAAGAGCCTCTGAGATTTGTGCGAGATCACAAATCACAGCTTGGCCGTTAACTTTAAAAGAAAGCATGTGCCCTTTGAGAGCTACTTGCGTGAGTTCAAACATTTTATCCACGTTTACGCTCCTGAAATTTATTCCAAGCCTCAACAATCACATCAAAGTGTTCGTAGATGATCTTTTTGACTTCGCGAATATCACGAGAGGAGGCGTTCAATGCATACTCCACCCGCGAATTGAAATCATCAACATGGATCCACAACTTGCAGCGGATTTCCGCTTTGGCGCAATGAATGTGAATCGGTTCGTTGCTTTCGTTCGCGTAGAAGTAAAGTCTTCAACCGAGTATTTGAAGAACTGCGGGCATCCTCCTGCTCATTTGTTGAGGATTGATTCTCCACGTTCATCCTTTAATACATCCCAACGGCCGAAGCTGCGCCACCTTTTGCGAGATGCCGGCGAGATGGCACGTATCGACCACGTCGGCGACGTCTTTATACGCTTCCGGAATTTCTTCGTCAATCGTGCGGCGGCTCGCGCCCATCACATAAATGCCATGGTCCTGCATCTCTTTCGCAATGTTACGGCCTTCTGCGGCTTTCATGGCTTTTTTGCGACTCATCGCGCGGCCCGCGCCATGGCACGTTGAACCGAAAGTCTGCGCCATTGCGCCGGGCGCGCCCACCAGCACATATGAGTATCTCCCCATGTCGCCGGGAATCAAAACCGGCTGCCCGACTTTTTGATAGGCTTCGGGGATATGCGGATGCCCCGCGGGAAATGCGCGCGTTGCGCCTTTGCGGTGCACACATACTTCGCGCTCCACGCCCTCATACACGTGTCTTTCCATCTTCGCGATGTTGTGCGCGACTTCATAAACCGTGCGCAGGCCGATGTACTTCGGCGCTTTGTTGATGACGTGCGCGAACGACTCGCGTGTCCAGTGCGCGATGATCTGGCGATTCGCAAACGCGAAGTTGATGGCGGTCCGCATCGCACCGAGATAGTTTTGCCCTTCGGGAGAAGAGAGCGGGGCACAACAAAGTTGGCGATCGGGCAGCGTGATGCCATACTTGTGCACCGCTTTGTCCATCACCCCGAGATAGTCTTCGCACACTTGATGGCCGAAGCCGCGCGAGCCGCAATGAATGATGACCGTGACTTGGTCTTGAAATAAACCGAGCGCTTCCGCGGCGCGCGCATCGAAAATTTCCGCAACGTATCCGACTTCGAGAAAATGATTGCCGCTGCCCAGCGTGCCGAGCTGCGGCCGCCCGCGTTCGCTCGCTTTGGCCGAAATCAAATCCGGGTTCGCGCCGGCCATGACGCCGTGCTCTTCAATGAACTCACGCTCGCCTTCGGAGCCATAATCATTCTTGGTCGCCCAACCCGCGCCGTGCGTCAGCACTTCTTCCAATTCTTTTTGCTTGAGGGTGAGACGGCCGCTTGCGCCGACGCCTGTGGGCACATTGTTGTACAACGCCGCCATGAGCTGCGGAATCTTCGGCGCGACTTCCTCGCGCGTGAGCGCGGAAGCCATGAGGCGCACGCCGCAATTGATATCGTAACCCACGCCTCCCGGTGAAATCACGCCGGTGTTCACATCGAACGCCGCGACGCCGCCAATGGGAAAACCATAGCCCCAGTGAATATCCGGCATCGCGAGCGCATAGCCGACAATACCCGGCAAGTGCGCGACGTTCGCGGCCTGTTCCGGCGCTTTATCCGCAAGAATATTAGGCAGCATTTTCTCGGTCGCGTAAATCCGCGCCGGCGCGAGCATGTTGCCTTGCTGCGGAATCTCCCACAGATAATCGGCGAGCTTATGAAGTTTGATTTCGGACATAAGGAATCGCTCAGACAAAAATCATGAATGCAAATTTTGATTCTTCAGATCGCGTAAAATTGCGCGAAAACCAGCCTGCTCGAAGTGATGGTCGGCAGTCAAAGCTTCCGCCAGGCCACGCTCCCGCATCACGACGAACGAGATGCAATCGGTGAGGCTCCAATCTTTGTCCTGATATGAGCCAAACATAGCAAGTGCGCGATCAATGAGAGAAATATCGACTGGCGCAATTTCGATATTGGGATCATTGCGCAAATCCGCAATCGTGTCAAATGCCAACTGTTTGTACTTCGCTTTCGAGAGCGCATTTCCAAATTCTATGAGGACCGCCTCCGTCGTTACCATTTTGCCGGTAAGAGCCTCGCCGGCGAGGTTGGCCAATGCATGATATTCATCGTCGGTATCTACCAAAGCGATGATATGGCTCGTGTCGATAAAAGCCGGAGGCTTCATTTTCTTTTGGGCGTGCCATACAGGTAATGATCGTGTTGCTCAGAAAAATCCTTGATGCCCATAGGAACTGCTCTTGCGGCAATTTTTTTGAATGCTCGCACTTTGATTTCAGGAAATTCTGGCTCGACCTTATCGATCAACACACGATAGCGTTGGTGCGGGACAAGATCAATCTTGTCCTCTGGCTTAAACACCTCGCCGTCGAAGGTTGCATAGAACGCCTCGAGCTTTTCCGAAGGAGCCTTGACTTGCGCGCCATAGGATGCAATATCCTCGCGCACGCGATTCGGAGCGGATGCAGTTCTGTCTTCAGCCGTACGATAGAAAATCGGTTGGG
>JABWAN010000464.1 GCA_013361015.1 Candidatus Zhuqueibacterota bacterium
GTCGCGTTTGATTTCTTTGGTGATTGAAAGCCGTTTCTTTGCAAAGTTTTTTTGTTGGAGAGAATATGAGGCGTTTTGTTGTATTGATCAACATACTGGCTCTGGCCTGGTCTTTTGCGCATGGCCATGCGCAAGCAGTTTTTGAAAATCCTCCGTCGATGGGGACGGGGCGAGAGCACGATTCGGCCAGCAACTCTGAAGCCGGCATTCAATCCGGAGGCCACTCCCCGCAAGGGTGGAGTGGTCGGTTGACGTATCCGTTCACCGAGATGCGTTACGAATTGCAGGCCGAAATCATTCGCCCTCAAAGCAGCGCCGTATTGCATTCTTTCATCATGCCAGAAGAAGCCGGCGTGGTGAAGCCGCAGCGCTCGGTAAAAAAAGCTTTTCTTTTCTCCGCCATCGTTCCCGGTTCGGGCGAGCTTTACAATCGTTCCTATCTTTCCGCGATGGCCTTTCTGGGCGTCGAGGTTGGCGCATGGCTGCTCTACGCGAAGTTCACCGGCCGTGGCAACGAGTTGACCGATGAATTTGAGCTGTATGCGAATGCTCATTGGGACGAACAGCGCTATTGGGAATCCCTGGCGCGCGACAGCGGCGGGCGATGTTCGGCGAGCGATCGCGCCTGTTTGGAAGATTACGAGCGTGAAAGCTTTAGCCATTTTTTGCCGCGCACGAAGAACCAAACCTATTACGAGAATATCGGCAAATACGATCAATTCAATGCGGGATGGGATGACAGCCAAAGCGGAGACGCCCGCCAACGCGATTCGGCGAACCGCGAGGCTTATACCTTCATGCGCCTCGATGCCAACAAGCAGTTCAAAAACGCGACGCGCGCCACGACCGTCGTGCTTTTCAATCACGTGCTCAGTGCATTGCACGCGGCGTATACCACGCACCGCTACAATCAACAAACCAAAGCCTCCATGGGCATGAGAATTGAAAAATATAATGACGAGCTTGTGCCCACTTTGGCCGTAGACGTGGCGTGGTGAGAGGCCGCATAAATGTCGTCATTTTGAAAGAGGCTTTTATAAGCTGCGAGTAGAACTTCAAAACGTCACGCAACTCATTCTTCAAAATACCAAGATGAAATTCCACACACGAATTATAGCGCTGTGCTTCACTGCCGCAATCGGCCTGTTGACTGAAATCGGCAATGCGCAGGAAAGCCTTGCTCCGATTGCCGCGCATGCGAAATTGCAGAATGCCCGCCCTGCAGCATTCCACTTGAATGATTCTACTCAAACGCAATCTTCCCGGCAAAAAGTCTCCATTGGCGGAGCGTTTCTGCGTTCGGCGTTCATTCCCGGCTGGGGCCAGCGCGCGACCGGCGCGCATACTGCCGCGCGGAATTTTTTTGTTGCGGAAGCGGGTTTGTGGCTCGGAGTGATTTCTTTCAATGTTCGCGGGAACTGGCTGAAAGATGATTATCGTTTGCTCGCTTCAGAACACGCCCAAGTGGAGGCGCACGACAAGAGTGACAAATATTTCGTCGACGTGGGCAACTATACGAACATTGACGAATACAACCAGACGCGTTTGCAGCGCCGCGACGTTGCTTCATTGTATGATCCGGCCACGCACTATTGGCAATGGGATTCCGAAGCCAACCGCAACCGCTTTGCCGACCTCCGTTTGCGGAGCGATCGCGCTTTTTCGCGCTCGGAATTGTTCGTTGCTGCAATTTTGGCGAATCACATCATCAGTGGTATTCATGCCGCATGGCTGGCGCGCCGTCAAAACACAAATGAAAGTCCCTCGCCCGAAGGCACGGCCTCGTCGCCGCAGTTCGGCGTCGCAAGCTTTGGCAATGAGATTCGCTTCATGGCGCAAGTGAAATTCTAAAACCTTACCAAAGCTTCAGGCGTTCGTAAGGTTCTGCGTCGTTCTTCCCGCTTTTTCTCTCCCGAAAATTTATTTCTCCCATTCGAACGCTTGCATATCGAGCGATTTTCGGCTATATTCGTGGCGTTTGAGATGGAATATGCGATAGAAACACGAATCTCTCGATACTGCGTTGTGTCCGTATTATTTTGGAGAAGTATTATGGCAGTTTCAATTCAGGCCGTTTATAAAAACGGCGTTTTTGCGCCGGTGCGACGTTCAAAACTAAAGTTACACGAAGGGCAGAAAGTCGAGCTTGTGATTGCGAAGAGTGATGCAGAACAAGATTCAGCCTTTGCATTGGCAGAATTGGCAGTTGAGACTGGTATTCCCGATTTAGCGCGCGAACACGATCATTATCTCTACGGAACGCCAAAGCGAGAGAAGCGTAATGCCCGCAAAACGAAGCTTCGTTGACACGGCTTGCTGGATCGGGTTGCTTTCGAAAGACGATGAATTACATCACGTCGCGAAAGAACGTTACGAAAGCCTTTTTCGAGAGGGTTATTCATTTGCCACAACTAACGCCGTGCTCTTTGAAACGGCGAATGCGCTTGCATCTCCGAAATACCGAAAGCGTGTAGTAGAATTTTATAAAAGGTTGAACACTTCTCGGCGGATCGAAATTGTTTTTGTCGATATTGAGCTATGGAAAGCTGCGTGGAATTTGTTTGAGCAGCGCCCTGATAAAGCGTGGAGCCTAACTGATTGCGTGTCAATTTGTGTGATGCAAAACAAAGAGATCGTGGAGATCTTGCCGCATGACAAGCATTTTAGACAGGCCGGATTTAAAACACTACTCTAACTTTTGAATATGAAAATGTGAGGAGGTTCTTTTGAAGATTCACGAATATCAAGCCAAAGAGCTTTTGCGAAAGTTCGGCGTCGCCGTGCCCAAAGGAAAAGTCGCGCACACCGCGGAAGAAGTCGGTGTGATTGCGCATGAACTCGGCGGACGTGTCGTGGTGAAAGCGCAAATTCACGCCGGCGGTCGCGGCAAGGGCGGCGGTGTGAAGCTGGCAAATGATGCGCACGAGGCGTATGAGATCGCGCAGAAAATACTTGGCATGCAGCTCGTCACGCATCAAACTGGACCGGAGGGCAAACGCGTCAACATGGTTTTAGTGGAGCAAGCTTCGAACATCGCGCGCGAATTATACGCGGGAATTGTGTTGGATCGCTCTGTGGCGCAATTGGTTTTCATGGCAAGCACGGCCGGCGGCGTCGAGATTGAAAAAGTCGCCGCGGAAACCCCCGAGTTAATTTTGAAAGAGCATATTGATCCGCTCACTGGCCTGCGTCCGGCGCAAGCGCGCAAGCTGGCTTTCGGGCTCGGTTTGACCGGCGACACGTTTAAGCATGCGGTGAAATTTTTTCAGGCATTATATCGCGCCTACGTGGAATCCGATTGTTCAATGGCGGAAATCAACCCGCTCATCGTCACTGCCGAAGGCCAAGTGCTCGCGCTCGATGCGAAGATCAATTTCGACGACAACGCGCTTTATCGCCACGGCGATTATGCCGCACTGCGCGACTTGAGTGAAGAAGAGCCGTTGGAAGTCGAGGCCTCGAAATACAATTTGAACTATGTGCGCTTGGACGGCAACGTCGGCTGTATGGTAAACGGCGCAGGCTTGGCAATGGGCACGATGGACATCATCAAACTCGCCGGCGGCGCGCCTGCGAACTTTCTCGATGTCGGCGGCGGCGCGAGTGCGGAGACAGTGGAAAACGGTTTCCGCATCATTCTTTCCGATCCGAATGTGAAAGCGATTCTCATCAACGTGTTCGGCGGCATCGTGCGTTGCGACCGCATCGCCAATGGCGTGATTCAAGCGGCGCAGAACGTACACATCAATGTGCCGCTCGTGGTGCGCTTGGAAGGCACGAACGCGGAAGAGGCGGCGCGCTTGCTGAATGAATCGGGCTTGCCGCTCATCGTTGCGAGCAGTTTTAAAGACGCGGCAGAGAAGGTGGTGGCGAGCATTCACGCCTAAAGCTGTAATCGACGACAGGGTTGAATTGTGACAGAACAGTTTAAACTATTCAAGGCAAGGAGTATAGATTGAGCGTGCTTATAGATAAAAAAACGCGCGTGCTGGTGCAAGGCATCACGGGCAGTGAAGGCTCGTTTCACGCGACGCAGATGATGGAGTACGGCACGAAGGTCGTGGCCGGCGTGGTGCCGGGCAAAGGCGGGCAGAAATTCAATGACATGATTCCCATTTTCAATACAGTTGCAGAAGCTGTGAAAGAGACCGGTGCGAATGCCTCGGCGATTTTCGTTCCGCCTGCGCTGGCTGCGGATGCGATTATGGAAGCGGCAAGCGAAGGCGTGCCGCTAATCGTGACGATCACCGAAGGCATTCCCGTTGTGGACATGTTGCCGGTGAAAGCGTTGCTCGCGAAGACCGGCGTGCGCATGATCGGGCCGAATTGTCCGGGGATCATTTCGCCGGGCCAGTGCAAGATCGGCATCATGCCGGGGTTCATTCATCAGCCCGGCCGCGTGGGTGTGATCTCGCGCAGCGGCACGTTGACGTATGAAGCCGTGAAGCAGCTTTCCGATCTCGGCATCGGGCAATCGACGTGCATCGGCATCGGCGGTGATCCGATGATTGGAACGAATTTCACCGATGCGCTGAAATTGTTTGAGGCCGATGCCGACACCGATGCGGTGGTCATGATCGGCGAGATCGGCGGCAGCGCAGAAGACGAAGCTGCAGCCTACATCAAAAAATATTTCAGCAAGCCCGTGGTGGCGTTTATTGCCGGGCGCACTGCGCCGGCGGGACGCCGCATGGGACATGCGGGCGCGATCATCGCCGGCGGCCAGGGCACGGCGGCCGAGAAGATGGAGAAGTTGCGCGCCGCGGGAGCACACGTTTGCGAAAGCCCGACGGACTTGGGTATTACGATGCAAAAAGCTTTGAGCAAGACGAAGAAAAGTGTGGTGAGCGGCAAAGGGAAGCCTGCTGCACGCAAAGACGGCAAGACCAAAACCGCCGCACGCAAGAAGGCGGCGAAAGTTTCAAAATAATGTTAGTTGCATAGAAGAAGCCCTCCTCATGCCTGCGGCGCTGCGAAGAGGGCGGTTCTCTATGATGAAAAATCATTTTAGCAAAAGGAGCTCGCGCTTTGGAACGCACGCTTGCTATTCTCAAACCGGATGCAGTATCCGCAAATAAAATCGGCAAAGTCATTGATCGCATCGAAGCGGCCGGCTTTCGTATTTTAGGCATGAAGATGGTGCGTCTGAATCCGCAAACGGCCGGTAAGTTTTATGAAGTTCACAAAGAAAGACCGTTTTACAAAGATCTTTGTACGTTCATGTCCAGCGATCGCGTGGTAGTCTTGGCATTGGAAAAGACGAACGCGGTTGCGGATTTTCGCAAGCTGATCGGCGCGACCGACCCTGAGCGGCGAGAGCGCGCCGGCGCGATGACCCGTCTCCTC
>JABWAN010000465.1 GCA_013361015.1 Candidatus Zhuqueibacterota bacterium
GGATATTCCATTCCGCCGCCGAGCAAACCGTGTGTGATGGAAAGCTGCGGATATGGATAGCGTCCGAACTTCGTCGAAAGCCATTCGAGCGCGCGGCGGCCGCGTTCCGTCACCACTTTCGTCCAGCGCGATTTGGCATGGCTGCGATAAAGCACGTGAATCGGAATGCCGTCGTACTCGCCGCGTTCATACAGAAAATCCGGGGACGTGACCCACGCGAAATCGTGCACGTTCTCCGCGTGAAAAGTCACGCTGCGCATTTTTGTATGCGCGCTTTGTTGTTTGATCTCAGCTTTCATCGCGCTGAATTTTTTCTGCCACTCGTTTACCGAGAGTGCAGTATCAACCGTAACCAACGCCCATCCCGGTTCGCCCGCGGTCACCACGCCGGTTGCGCCGACGATGTATTCGAACGGCACGTTAATCGTCATATCGAACGTGCCGAACTCGCCGTAAAATTCGCCGAGAAAATGCAGCGGCTCCGCGTGCCAGCCGGCTTCGTCATACACGCAGAGTTTGGGATACCATTGCGCGAAATCATATTGCGCGCCGCGATAGCCCGCGCGGTCTTGAAACTTCCGCACCTTCAAAGTGAAAGTCAGATCTATCTCGATTTCTTCGCCGGGCAAGAGCGGCTCCGGCAGCGTCGCTTCCAAGATGGAATCATTCACTTGAAACGCGGACATCTCTTTGCTTGCGCTCGCCGTTTTGTCTTTCGGCGTGAGGCGAAACTCGTTGATCTTGAGCCAGCCGGCGGCTTCATCATTCGGCAGATTCTTAACGTAATACTTGGCCGCTTCTTGCGCGCGCACGGTGTGGTTGTCTTTGAAGCCGTTGGGATAAAGATACATGTAAATGCGATCGAGCTTATCAGGTGAGTTGTTGCGATACAAAATGTGGGAAGTGCCGGTGAGCAAATGCGTCGAAGGATCGAGTGTGACTGTCATCGTGTAATGCACGAACTGCTGCCAATAGTCTTGCGGGTTGGGAGTTTGCGCCAAAGCGGCCGCAGTGAAAACTTGCAGCGGAGACCACAGCAGCATGAAAACCACGGCCTGTAAGCTCGGGACGCGTTTTGCGATTGACATGTGACCATTCCTCCGGATTGTTGCTTGATTGTGGGGCTTGATAATTCCGGCGCGCGGGCGCGAGCGGAGTAACGGCAAGACGAGTTGTGCACCAAAAGAGGCAAAGCACATCGCGAGCAAGATAGCCACGAACTTTTCGAAAAGCAAGCTGCAAGCCCGCGCAGATGTACGGCCTCAGTCATGGGCGGAGAACGCAGCGCGGTCGCTTCTGCATGGCTCGGCGGTTCATTGCAGAATGCCAGGTTTGGTTTTTTATGTTCTGTCGCTGCTGCACCGAGGGGCGTTCTGCGCTTGTTTACCGAGGTGGTCTCTGCGCGCGAGGTGACTTGCAGCCGCGCACAGGAGCACGTCCCCGTAATGCGTCATTCCAGTGGAAGTCCGCCCAGCACGGGTATTGATCCCAAGATTCAATAAGGTTCATTCTGCATGGCCTGGCCGTTGACTGTGCACTAGTGCTCGTCAAATCTCATGAGCGCGTGGGCTTTTGCTTTTTGAAATCCGCGCAGCGCTTTATGTCACCTCGGTGCACTAGCCCCCTCGGTAAACAAGCGGAGATGACTCTCAAGAACGAGCAGCGACAAGCCCAAAAAAGAAAGCGCGGCGCAGTATTGCCTTGCAAGCCGGACGGCGACCATTGGTCGCTGCGGCATTCCGCGCAGATTTCAGGTTGCATGGCAAATTTTATTTTCACATTTTTGCATTGCGGTATGACGCACGTGCAAGTGCGTCACACGAGAAATCATTATCCTGCATCTCTGCCCATGACCACGCATATGCTCAAAGCTCAAAACGTGCGCGATAAAGTTTCCACTAGTTTTTTTAAGATAGACATCCACACTCACATTCTGCCGCCAAGCTGGCCGGATTTGAAAGAGAAATACGGCTACGGGGGATTTGTGCAGCTCGAGCACCACGGACCCGGCTGTGCGCGCATGCTGATCGATGGCAAGCTCTTTCGCGAAGTCGAGGAAAATATCTGGTCGCCGCAAGCGCGACTGCATGACTGCGACCAGCATGGCGTGGACGTGCAAGTGCTCTCCACTGTGCCCGTGATGTTCAGCTACTGGGCCAGGCCCGAGCATACGTGGGATTTATCCAAGTTGCTCAATGATCACATCGCGAGCGTTGTTAAAGAATACCCGCGGCGTTTTGTCGGATTGGGAACCGTGCCCCTGCAAGCGCCGGAGTTGGCGATCAAAGAGCTGGAACGCTGTGTGCGCGAGCTGAAACTGCCGGGCGTGCAAATCGGCACGCACGTGAATGAATGGAATCTCGACGAGGCGCGGCTCTTTCCTTTTTTTCAAGCCGCGGAAGAATTGGGCGCCGCGTTATTCGTGCATCCGTGGGACATGCTCGGCAAAGAGCGCATGCCGAAGTATTGGCTGCCGTGGCTCGTGGGGATGCCCGCGGAAACCAGTCTCGCAATTTGCAGCATGATCTTTGGCGGCGTGTTCGAGCGTTTGCCCAAACTGCGCGTTGCGTTCGCGCACGGCGGCGGCGCATTCCCCGGCACGCTCGGCAGGATCGCGCACGGCTTCGCAGCGCGCCCCGATCTTTGCGCAATCGACAACGCAAGAAATCCGCGCGAGTACTTGGGAAAATTCTATGTTGATTCGCTCGTGCATGACCGTCTTGCTTTGCGCTATCTTCTCGATGCGCTCGGCGAGCATTGTATCGCGCTCGGGTCGGATTATCCCTTCCCGCTCGGCGAGCAAGAGCCGGGGAAGTTGATCGAATCCATGACCGAATTGAGCGATGACACGAAGCGGCGTTTGTTGCGCGAGAACGCGCGGGCGTGGCTGGGATTAAACAAAGAAGCCGTTTTTAACCCTGTCATTCAGGCGGAATATTTTTAGGCGCTGGGAATAAGGCCCAGCGCGCAAAAGGATTCCTGAAAGACACGTATTTCATTTCATTAAGATGCGACAAAACTCCAATGGCGCTTCACTTTCTTCCTGATCTCGCTTTCGCGCGTGAAATGGATGCCGCCGATCCGCTCGCTTCCTATCGCGAGCGTTTTCTTTTTCCAAAGAAACGCGACGGCCAGGAGTGCCTCTACTTCTGCGGCAACTCGCTTGGCTTGCAGCCGCGCACCGCACAGGCTTATATCGAACAGGAGCTGCGCGATTGGGCCGAGTTGGGCGTCGAGGGACATTTTCACGCCCAGCATCCGTGGTTGTCTTATCACGAATTTCTCACGGAGCAAACCGCGCGGCTCGTCGGCGCTTTGCCGCAGGAAGTGGTGGCGATGAATTCGCTCACCGTCAATTTGCACTTGCTGATGCTCTCGTTTTATCGCCCCACGCACGAGCGCCACAAGATTTTGATCGAAGCACACGCTTTTCCTTCCGACCAATATGCCGTGCAATCGCAGCTCGAATTTCACGGCTATGATCCGCGCACGGCTTTGCTCGAAATGCCTCCGCGCGAAGGCGAATACGATTTGCGCACGGAAGATATCGAAGCCTTCATTGCGAGAGAGGGCAAGAGCATCGCGCTCATCATGCTCGGCGGCGTGAACTACGCGACCGGGCAGGCTTTCGACATGAAACGCATTACTGCCGCGGGCCATGCGCAAGGTTGTGTCGTCGGATTCGATCTCGCACACGCTGCGGGCAATCTCATTTTAGCTTTGCATGATTGGGAGGTGGATTTTGCAGTGTGGTGCAGTTATAAATATCTCAACGCCGGGCCGGGCGGCATTGCCGGCTGTTTCGTGCATGAACGCCACGGCCGCAACTTCGATTTGCCGCGTCTCGCGGGTTGGTGGGGGCACAACAAACAGACGCGCTTTCTCATGGGCCCCGAGTTCGAGGCACTGCCCGGCGCGGAAGGTTGGCAATTGAGCAATCCGCCCATCTTCCAACTCGCTGCGTTGCGCGCCGCGATGGATATTTTTGATGAAGTGGGCATGACCGCACTGCGCGCGAAGAGTGTGCTGTTGACGGGCTATTTGGAATATCTGCTCATGCGCGAGCCGGCGCGAAATTTTACCATCATCACGCCGCGCGATCCCGAACAACGCGGTGCACAGCTTTCTTTGCGCATGCACAAAAACGGCAAGACGATTTTGCAGCGTTTACTCGGGCAAAACGTCATCTGCGACTGGCGCGAGCCGGATCTTATTCGCGTGGCGCCCGCGCCGCTCTATAACTCGTTCGAAGAGGTGTATCGGTTCACGGAGATTTTTTTGCGAGAGGTATGAGGCCGGTTGCTGGTTGCTCTTTGTTCGCGGCTGTGCTAGCGTTTCTCTTGTTGTCATTCTGGAAGAACCTTTCCTCGTGTCCGGCACACTGCTGGTTTTTGGGTTATGAAGAAGCTCCATGCAGTATGAGATTCATAATGAGATTCGCATGATTATTGATGAGTAGCTCCCATGAAAGCAAATCGGAAAAAAATTACTCTTATTGGCGCCGGCCCCACCGGTTCTCTTCTCGCTATCTATCTTGCCAAGCGCGGCTTCGCGGTTGAGTTGTTTGAGCGCCGGCCCGACATGCGCAAAGTCACGATTAGCGGCGGTCGATCCATCAATCTCGCGCTCTCCGTGCGCGGTTTGCACGCGCTGCGCGAGGCCGGTTTGTTCGAGCGCATCATGCGCATCGCGGTGCCCATGAAAGGCCGTATGATGCACGCACTCAGCGGCGAGCTGACGTTTCAACGTTACGGCAAAGACGACTCCGAAGTCATTTACGCGGTGCTGCGTTCGGAGCTGAATCAAATGCTCATGACCGCCGCGGAGCAACACGAGGGCGTGCAGATTCATTTCAACCAACGCTGCACCGGCATGGATTTCAAATCGGGCGAGCTCGCATTGCGCGATGAAGTGACCGGCGCAATGCGGACGCTGCCCACGGAAGTTGTGATCGGCACCGACGGCTCCGCCTCTGCGATTCGCATGGAAATGCTCAAGGTTGGGCATTTCAACTTTTCACAACAGTATTTGGAGCACGGCTACAAAGAATTGCTCATTCCAGCCGGTCCGCGCGGCGAATATCAAATGGAGAAAAACGCGCTGCACATTTGGCCGCGCCACACTTACATGCTCATCGCCCTGCCCAATCTCGACGGCAGCTTTGCGTGCATCTTTTTTTTCCAGCATGAGGGCGAGCCCAGCTTTGCGAGTCTCGATACTGAAGCAAAGATGGTGCGATTTTTCGAACAGCAGTTTGCGGACGCCGTGCCGCTTATGCCGAATTTGCGAGAGAGCTA
>JABWAN010000466.1 GCA_013361015.1 Candidatus Zhuqueibacterota bacterium
TTTGTCGCAACTCCGGTAACGGATTTCTCGGAGGGGGTATAGGCCAAGACGCTCAGAATGCGGCTTTGCTCTTCCACCGAAAGATTGTTCTCCAGAATATCCCAAACGCGATCCTGACGGTCCGCATCTTCCATGGCGTTGAAATCTTTTGAAACGACGTAGCCGCTAATGCGACGGCCGTCTTTTTCCAATTCAAATTTCAAAGCATCGGCTTCCGGGAACTCGTCATGCAGAATCGTTTTGACGCGCCGCATAAACCCGTCCCAGTCCACCAAGTCGCCCGTGCTAAATTGCGTGTGCTTCATGCTCTGTAGCTTTTCAATGATATCTTCCCACGAAGAATCGTCCGGCAATTGCGCGACGACGTGTAAAACATGCTTCTTCGGTGTTTCCAAATTAACCTCCTTAAAATGAATAAAAGTTCAAATGATTCGCTAACAGGCTTTTTCATTGCTATAAAAGACGGGGTCAATTTAAGCCTCTGCCGGACAAATGCAAGCAAAAAGCTAGGTTTTTAGCAACGGGATGCCTCAATTACATGCCGTACCCGTCCGGCTTTCGACGCAATGCGGCGCTGCTTTTTCTTTTTGGGTTTGTCGCTGCTCGTTCTTGAGAGCCCTCTTCGTTTGTTTACCGAGGGGGCTAGTTCACCTAGCTGACATAAAGCGCTGCGCAGACTTCAAAAAGCAAAAGCCTGTCTCCTTGCATGACGACAACGTGCCGCAGACCTCTTGTCGGCATTGCACTGTCTCCAAGCTTGCGCTACCGACTTTTCGTAGTGACCCACTTTTGCAATAAAGTCTGTGATTGCATCATTGTGTACTGCGATATTCTATGCCGCGATGAAGGAAGACGCGTGACACGAATGTCGCGGCACAATTTCATCCGAAACAAGTATAGTTAATGGCATTTCAAATGCAGTGAAGAAATTTGATTGCCGGGGCCGCGGAGAAAAAGCTTTGCTCGCAATCACGATTATGGCCTCGGAAAAAGTGCGGTTACCGCAAAAATGTCCTTGCCTTTGCTGCGCATCTAACGTTAATTTGGAAATAAAAATTGCACATCTTACCCTCGCGAGGCCGAGCATGAACACTCTCAACGAGCGTGAATTGATTTACGATTGGAATGTTCACGACAGCGCTTGGAAGCCGAACCACCCCGTCGAGTTTGATGACGAGACTTTGCGCGACGGCCTGCAATCCCCTTCGGTGACGGATCCGTCCATCTTCAACAAGATGCGCATGCTGCACCACATGCATACGCTCGGCATTCAAGCGGCGAATCTCGGGCTTCCCGGCGCCGGGCCCCGCGCGCGCGCGGACGTGCTCGCCCTTGCCAAGGAGATTGTGGCGAGCAAGCTCAAAATTTTTCCAAATTGTGCCGCACGCACGGTGGAGGCGGATATTATTCCCATCGTTGAAGTCGTGCAGGAAGTCGGCATTCCGATCGAAGCGGCGACGTTTCTGGGCTCCAGCCCCATTCGTCTTTATGCGGAATCGTGGGAAGTTGATTTTTTGCGCCGCACCGTGGAGAAAGCCGTTTCCTTTGTAGTTAAGCAAGGATTGCCGGCGATGTTCGTCACCGAAGATACGATTCGCTCTCATCCCGACACGGTGCGGTTGCTCTATCAAACCGCGGTGCAGTGCGGCGCGCGACGAGTTGTCGTTTGTGATACGGTCGGACATGCAACCCCGAGCGGCGTGCGTGCGCTCATCAAATTTGTGCGCAGCGCCGTGCATGAAATCGATGCGAGCGTCAAAGTCGATTGGCATGGCCACAAGGACCGCGGGCTTTCCGTGATCAACACGCTCGCGGCAATTGAGGCGGGCGCCGATCGCGTGCATGGGACGATTCTCGGCATCGGCGAACGCGTGGGCAACGCACCGCTCGATCTCGTGCTTGTGAACTGCAAATTGCTCGAATGGATTGCTAACGATCTCACGCATCTGCAAGCCTATTGCGATCTCGTTTCGCAAGAGTGCGGCGTGGCGATCCCGCCTAACTATCCCGTTTTCGGTCGCGACGCATTTCGTACGGGCACAGGTGTGCACGCGGCGGCCATTATCAAAGCAAAGCACAAAGGCGAAGACTGGCTTGCCGACCGCGTTTATTCGGGCGTGCCCGCGGGCTGGTTTGGGCGCTCGCAAGAAATTGAAATCGGGCACATGAGTGGCGAATCGAACGTCATTTACTGGCTCAAGGCCAACGGCCACGAGCCGACGCGCGCACGGATCAATGCGATCTTTGCCAAAGCGAAGTCGGTCAACCGCAATCTCACCGATGCGGAAATCCACGAAGCCATGCGAGCTGCGGCAGAATGAAAATCTATTTCGCAGGCGCGATTAGCGCGGGCCGCGAGCGCCAGCCGCTGTATGCGCGCATGGTGGAGTTCATGCAAGCGTGTGGTATGAATGTGCTTTCCGCGCACGTCGCGCACGACAACGTGTTGCACGCCGAAGCGCAGCTCACGCCGCAAGAGATTTTCACGCGCGACCTGCGCATGATTGACGCATGCGACGCGATGGTTGCGGAAGTCAGCCGTCCATCGTTGGGCGTGGGTTTTGAAATCGCAACGGCATTGCAGCGCCCGCGGCCGGTTTTGTGTTTGTGTGATAAAGAAGTTTTCCTCACGCGCATGCTCACCGGCAACACTGACCCGAATTTGCAGATTGTCTTCTACGCGCATGAGCTGGAATGGCAGAGCGCCGTTTCCACCTTTTGCAATCACCTCAGCAAGGACAGATTCTGTTGAAAAGGACTTTTGCCTCCGACGTATACCTTTCGAAGGTTTTCAGCTTTCGCCGGAGCGCGTTACTGGCAAGCCTGCTTGCGCTCAGCGCCTGCATCGCTCCGCAACCGAAGCTCTATCAAACCGATACGACTTCCAAAACTGCGGCGGCAGATACCACGAAATCCGTTTCGAAAGCGCCTCCTCTTGCGCCCGTTCCGCCAATTCCCAACAAAACAGCACAAGAGTTACGCGCGCAGTTCCTCTCCGGCGAAATTGAAATTCAAATATTAGTAAACGTCGGAGAGAGTTTTCCGGCTTTGGGCAAACGCATCCTGCACCATCCCGAAGACTGGCATCTCCTGCCGCTGCCTCCCTCCAGCACGACTGCGAGTTACGTTAAAGTGCCGTTCGCTTTTTTGAATTACGCCTACAAAAAACGCGCATTGCTGCAAATCTTTCCCAATGACACGGAGACGGATACCAGTTGGGTGCACGTGGTCACGTATCCGAGCGAAACCTGGTCCAGTACCGCGGAGATTTTTTGTGAAGAAGTTGATTACACCGATTTATTGCTGCAAGAAAACGGCTTCGAGGAAGAAGATGATTTTCGTCTTGGGCAGGTTGTCAAAATTCCCGCACGCTTGCTGCACGAATCTTTGCGGCGCCATCCGCTTGTCGTGACGTTACCGGCTCCCGAAGCCAAACCCACGCCGTCAGAACCTGTAACGCCGCCCGCCAAGCCTCTGCACTCGCAGGATCCGGAGTTGAAGCTCGCCGCGCGCGCCGGCAAAGTTTATGGCATGTATCGTTTGAAGCGCGGCGAAGCGTTGTACAGCGCCGTAGTCGTGCGTTTCACCGGCCGCGTCGATGCGGATGAAGTCAATCAAATCGCCCGCGAGCTTATGCGCGTCAATGGCATTGCCGATGCCAGCAAAATTCCCATTGGAGCTGAAATAAAAATTCCGCTGGAATTGATTGACGAAGCCTTGTTGGGTGAAGAGCCGCCGAAGGTGAGTATTGCGCCGGCGCCGCGCCGCGGCCGTTCAGTCCATGTGATATTGGATGCCGGCCACGGCGGTAAAGACCCGGGCACAATCATGCGCGATTTGCGCGAAGATGAAATCGCGTTTGATTTAATGCGCCGTATTCAAGACGGTTTGACGAGCAAAAACGTGCGCGTGCATCCGCTCGTTTCGAGGAACGGCAAGACGGAAATGAGCAACGGGCACACGCGCAAACCCGCGCGGCACGAATACGTCAACGTTACGCCCGCGTATTACATCGAAGACGGCCGCATCGGACTCAATCTCCGCATCTATCTCGTCGATGCGATTTATCGCAAGCTTCTACGTGAAGGCGTGGCAGCCGAGGACATCATTTTTATGAGCATTCATCTCGATCATCTGCACCCCTCGGTGGGCGGCACGATGATATACATTCCGGGTGCGAACGAGCGCGCTGCAAAGTTCAAAGCCGGCGAGGACATTTTTGAAAAGTATCAAGAAAGCCGCGACCGCACGATTTTTTTCGCTGCCAAAGAAAACCGCCAAGCCGAGAGCGCGAGCTGGGCTTTCAGCCAGTCGGTGATTTCCGCTCTGCGCAAAGCCAAGCTGCCTGTGCACGCTTATAAACCGGTGCGCAAGTATGTTTATCGCGGCGGAAAAAAATGGACGCCCGGCATCATTCGGTACAATCGCGTGCCCACGGCCGTGCTTATCGAGGCCGCGAACTTTTCGAACCCGAGTGATCAAAAACGCATTCGCACGCCGCAATTTCGCCAGCAGTTGGCAAACGCCGTAGTGCAGGCCATCGTCGCAGAAAAGTAGAACAGTCGTATTGCACACCCCATCATCCGCCATGCCCCTTTTCGACGCCGTCTTTTTTGACATCGGCAGCACATTGATTCCCAGCGCGGAGATTATTGCGCGCGCAGCCGCGCAAGCAAGCAAGCAACTTGCCCGCAACGGCCTCATTCCCAGCGCAAAAGATTTTCTCTCATGCTATTTGCAAGCCGACGCCGGCATCCATCCTCCGCACATCAGCCACATCTATTCCGACGTGCGTATTATCAACAAAGCTGAAGAGCTGGCGCAGCTTTCTCCGGATACGCGCCGTGCGGGATTTTTCTTGCATGCTTATCGCGACGCCATGCGTGCGCAAATTCGACCCTCAGAAGAAACGCTCGAACTATTTCGTGAGTTGACACACGCGGGAGTGCAACGTGGCATAGTCAGCGATGGCAGTATCGAAGGACAAAGCGCAGTGCTCTTTCGGTTGGGATTGTTGCCGCATATCGCGCCCGGCCTCTGTTTGATTTCAGAAGCCGTGGGCGTGATGAAGTCCAACCCCGAAATCTATCGCCGCGCGCTCGCCACGGCGCAAGTGGCGCCGGCGCGCGCGTTGATGATCGGTGATCGCATTGATCTCGACGTGGCCGTGCCGCAGAGTGTCGGCATGCAAGCCGCGCTGTTGCGCGCGTACGCGCCTCCGGCTTTCGTTCCCCAAAATCTTTTTACTGCTTCCTCCGTGCTTCAACCCCATTATCAGTTCGATAATTGGAGAGAAT
>JABWAN010000467.1 GCA_013361015.1 Candidatus Zhuqueibacterota bacterium
GGTACTCCAAATCGTTCTGCGTTTGAGATGTTTGCCCGGGTGCGTGTGCCGATGCACCGTTTGCAACCGCACGTTGCAAGTCCTGCAATTTGCGTTCGACAGCCGCTGACAGCTTTTCGCGCGCGCCGAAAGCTGAATAGAGTGCGACCAGTTTGAGGCGAGTTGCATCGTTCAAAACAAACGCGTTTGGTGCAGCGACAAGATTGGCGTCAACAAAAAGCACGCGCCGCTGTCGCGCAGCGTTTTTGTTGCGATTCAAAAGCAAAACCGCCGCAGGCGCTTTGAGGCCGTGCAGCACGCCTTCCGGCAGCGCGATAACGGCTTCCACCAAATCCGTCTCCGGCTGCAGCAACGCCGCACGAATTTGTTTTTCACTTCCCCCGCGAAACAAAACACCGTGCGGCACAATGATCGCCGCGCGGCCGCGTGCATTGAGCGTCGCGGCGATATGTTGCACGAACGCCAATTCGCCGTGTCGTGCCGGCGGAATGCCCGCCGCAAAACGGCCAAATGAGGTGCGGGCTGCGGCTTCGTGTTCCCATGCGAGTAATGAAAACGGCGGCTCGGAAATCACGAGGTCGAAAGTCAACAGCCTGCCGTCCTCCTCCAGCATAGGATGGCTGATCGTGCTGCCCAATACGAGGCGCGCATCCATGAGGTCATGCAGCAAAAGATTCATTTTGCACAAGGCCCACGTATTCGCGTCGTATTCTTGCCCGAAGTACGAGAGGGCTTGGGGATTCCCGCCACGCTGGTGCAAGTATTCCGCACATGCAACCAATGCTCCACCCACGCCGCACGCAGGATCACACACGCGCATCCCGGCCTCGGGTTGCAGCAATTCCGCCAAAAGTTGCATGAGTGCGGCCGGGCTGGTGGAAGCCGCGCCTTTCTTCGCGCCCCACGTCGCAAGGTATTCGATCAAATACGCACCGCCACGGCTCACGAGCGTGCGTGCGCGCAACGCCGAATCCCCAAGCGCAAACTTGTCGAAGTGCAGCAGTAGTTTGCGCAGCATGGTTTCGTGTGGCTCCTGCTCGGCGCGTGTGCCGGAAACTGTAAAACCAATCGTCGCCGATACTCCGCTCAAAAGATTCGGATTGTGCCGCTCCAGCTCGCTGCACGCGAGTTCGATCTGCGCACCGAGATTTTCGGCGGTGTTGAGCAAAGTCGACCAGCGTGCAGCCACGGGCACGAAGAAGCGGTGCTCGTCGGGATCATCCGCAATGGCACGCGCCTCCGGTTGCGAGCGGCCAGCTTCGAGCGCCTCGCGCTCCAGTGCTTTGCTGCGCTCTTCCCAAAGATCGTTCAGTCGTTTGAGCAGAAGAATTGCGAAAAGCTGATTGCGAAAATGCAAAGGCGCCATGCTCAATGCGACCAACTCAACGGCTTCACGCAAATGAGTATTGAGAGTTTCAAGCGCCCGCAGGCGTTCCGGCGTCTGCGCCATTGCCGCTTCCTCGAAAAAGTGTGTTGACGGCGATTTGTTGCGCCACGTGCAGGCGCTTTTCCGCGGCCTGCCGGGCCAAACGGTGCTGCATTTCCGCAATGTCCAAAAGCTCAACGAGCTGCACTTGTACTTCCAGCGGCGGAATCGGCAGCATGATTTGTTTAACGGCTTTCACGGTGAGATTTTTTTGTGAAGTGGTCGATTGCGAAGCGCGCGCTAAAACCGCTTTGCCCGCAGGATGCTGCAAGTATGCTGCGAGCAATTGCGGCGCGAGTCGCGGTCCGCACCGAATTGCCAAAATATTGGCATCGATAACCAGGCCAGCCACCTCTGCCGGCGCGAGCACGACGCGAATTTCGGTGGCGCGGCAAGCGAGAAGAATGTCGTGCTCCGCAATTTGATAGTAGCTGAAATCAAAATCGGGCGTGAAGCGCACGGTTTCAATCGCTTCGAAATCCAAGCCCTGCGCTTGCAAGGCTTTCATGCCGATAAGCTTTGCCGTCGGATTGCTTTCGTTTAACGATAGTCCCTTGCCATGGCGCGCCAGCCCGACGAAAATCTCTGCAACTTCGTGCAGAGCGGTTAGCGGTGTCGAGGACATGAGATTCCCTTTCAAATGGCAGCGAGGCGGAGGCGCCTCCGCCTCGCGTCCGGCGCACTACATGATGAGATCGATGTCGCAGAGCAACACGTTCTCTTCATCCCGCGATTTGATATAGCAGCGAACGGTTTTGCCCAAAAGCAACGCTTCGAGCTTGAGCCGCGCTTCTTCTCCGGATTCAGTTTCGAGCGGCGGCGAGCTTTGGTCGATACGGACGCGCTCTTGTGGATCATAAGGGAAGTCGTTGTTGGGGCCCGCGAGCACGATTCTCATGTCGAAAGTGGCGCCGTCAAGAACTTTGAGCACCTGTCCTTGAATCCAATCTTCTGTGCGCATGATTCTGCCTTTCTGTGGCGCAGCCACAAATGAATGTTGATTGGACCGGCAAAATCAGCTATATTGTGTCTGCTTTTCTGTGGCTGGTTTTTACCGGCCCTGATGATCGCCGTGTTCACTAGCATGAGCACGGCGATTTTTTTGGGT
This sequence comes from Candidatus Zhuqueibacterota bacterium, assembly GCA_013361015.1. Taxonomy (GTDB): domain Bacteria; phylum Zhuqueibacterota; class Zhuqueibacteria; order Zhuqueibacterales; family Zhuqueibacteraceae; genus JABWAN01. The sequence goes on from JABWAN010000467.1 coordinate 2,535, forward strand.
ATCTGCGTTGGGAAAATCTGGTGTTCAAATGATACACTTTTAATTTATAATGTCAACAATATTTTTTGTATCTATAAAATTATTTTTAATAATTATGTTACTAATAAAATATATTGTCATTTTACTGAACGCATTGCTGCAGATTCCGGCCAAGTATGAACAATAGGGGACATCAAGCACCAAACACTCCATCATATAATCTTTGTGCATGCTTTTATAAAATCAAATCTTATCCTTCCAGCGTGCCAAACCAGTAAAAGTCGGCACGGCGGTTGCCATTTTTGTGGGCAACTTATGAAACAACTCTCGCCACTACTCAAAATTTAAACAGGAGATGCTCCACTATGAAACGTGCATTGCTTGCAGTACTCGGAATGGCGGTGTCGAGCTTGTTGCTCACAGCCTGCAACAAAGAGAATCCCACAGGTTCTGAGGTGAATCTCGATGATCAAACCGCAGCCAGCCTCGAGAAGGATTTCGGCGGCTACACCACGAGCGACGAAGCGCCGCTGTTCAATGATGAAGACGTGCTAAGCGAATCGTTGGAGGATGTCGATGCGAATGATGCCATAAGCGCCGACGAAATACGCATGTTCAATCCGGGTGCAGGAATGAAAGGCTACGTCCTTCGCATTACATGGGGTCTTTTGCAGGGCGACTCCTCGGCGGCGGAGGTGGTGGATTGGAGCGGCAATGCCTCCGTGAACCGAGGCGTGTTGGCCGTGTTGCGCACGATCAACTTCGAGCCGGGCGCCGGTGATCGCCTCACGTTTCCGCGGCAGAGCCGCAAAGAATTGGGCTTCACTTCGCAAACGCGCCCATACCTCGACGGCTTGTTGCTGATGATCATCGACAAGGACACGAGCGCTACGGAAGGCGAGTTCACCCTGACTCTCGGCACCAACTATACGCGCACGTTCCGCTTCGGTGAATTGGATTCGCTGGACGCGGTGGAATCGGTCGGCGCAAACGGCCACGCGGTTTCAATCGTGAGCCGCTCGAAAGAAGTGCGCGAATTTTCCGGCGGTTTTCTTGCAGGCCGCTGGGTGAGAACCAATGAACAAGGCGGCGAGTTTTACGGCCGTTGGATCAACAGCGCAGGCACGAATAGCGGCTCTTTGAAAGGGATTTGGGGCGTGCGGCGCAACGGCAACCAAGTGTTCGTCGGCAAATACATCAACAGCACCGGCCAGTTCGGCGGCTTGCTGCGCGGCATTTGGCAATTCAATGGCGCACGCAATGGCGGATGGTTTGAAGGCAAATGGTTCGACCGCGCACTGCAAGAGACCGGCACATTGCAAGGGCACTTCCGCCTCGGCCGCCCGAACGACGGCAAAGGCTTCTTCCACGGCCGCTGGGAAAAATATAATTGATGTGCATTCCCCTCCTACTCACGGAAGAGTAGTTCTCCACAGCCAACGCCGTTCGGCCAGATGCCGGGCGGCGTTTTGCTTTTATCATATTCCCCACGCGCCGCTCAATAGAATGTTCGCGCCGTTCACGTAGCGCGCCTCTTCCGAAAGCAAAAAGCGGCAAACTGCAACCGCATCATCAACCGCTCCGACATATCCCGCCGGAATTTTGCTCACCATATTTTGTAATTCTTCCACGGGCACGCCCTCCGAAGCGATGAAGCCGGGAGAGATGCAATTCACCGTGATGCCCTCGGGCGCAAGCGTTTTCGCGAGCGTGCGCGTCACGATTAATACGCCGACTTTGGCAATGTAGTGCGCGGTGAGAAATGGCTGGCCGCGCAACTGTTCCGCATTCGCGATGCTGAAATTGATAATGCGGCCCCACTTGCGGCGGCGCATGCCCGGCGCCACCGCATGACTGAGATAAAAAAGCGGATGGAGATTATGATCAAACATCTCGTGCCAGCCCTCCAACGTTTCCTCAAAAAAATTTACGCGATGATACAGCCCGGCGCAATTTATAAGCGCGTCGACACGCCCCCATTCTTCTTCAACCTTTTGTACCCACGCTTGTGCGGCCTTGGCATCGGAGACATCGCATTGCTCCGCGCGGCTACGCACGCCCGATTCTCGCAATGCCTTCATCAAGCTTGCCGCCTCGTTTACACTGCGGCGATAGCAGACCGCCACCTCCCATCCTTGCTGCGCCAGCGCAATTGCCAGCGCACGCCCAATACCGCGCGCCCCTCCGGTGATGAGTGCGACACGATTGCTCATAATTTGTCTCCTTTGTTCACGCTCATGGAATTTCATGAACACATGCAGAACGTATTTGCCGAAAGTTTGGTGACGCAATGAGAACCCCAAGGCGCTTGCCGGCGATAATCAAAGATAAAAAACTCCAAAGCGCAAGCTCGACGTGGCTGTTTCTTTTTAGATGAGAATTTTTTATACTGCGCTTCGCAATCACAAAGGCTGCTCTGCTTAATCAATAACCTCCTCCGTGCCGGAACATACTGCCACACAATCTTCTCAGAAATTCGGCCAGCGCCTCATATTCTGGCTGGCCACGCGTTTGGGTTGGCTCGCGTTAATTGCCCTCGGCAAGATGACGCGCATTGAATTTCGCGGGCGCGAGCATTACGAGCGTTTGCGCGCGGCCCAGCAGCCGTTCATTTATTGCATATGGCACGGCAAAATTTTAATTCCAATTTTTGTGCATCGCTATGAGGGCATTTGCGGCATGGTGAGCGAACACCGCGACGGCGAGATGATCGCGCAGACCTTGCATCGCTTGGGCTACACCACGGCGCGCGGTTCGAGCACGCGCGGCGGCA
>JABWAN010000468.1 GCA_013361015.1 Candidatus Zhuqueibacterota bacterium
CGGGCAGGCCGTAGTGCATCGTCGTCGTTCCGTTCGCGGAAAACGGATTCGGATAGCTTTGCAACAAAACAAACTCTGCCGGCGCAGTTTGCGACGCGTGCGGCTGCGCCACGCCGGTGATGATGCCGTAACCTTCGCGAATCTTCAATATTTGATCGGCGGCGAGATTCACGTACTTCTCTTCTCGCCCGGAAGGCCAAAAGATGAGCAGCGAGTCCACTTGCGCGCGCGCGCCGAGGCCGAACTCCACGGTCAAGCTGCTCTGCGAATTGTAACCACTGCCGGCGCGCACTTCCTCGACGCGGCGCCATTCGCCCGCAAAGGCTTCGAGCCGCGCGCCGATCGCGGAGCGATTGCTGCGTGTGCCTTCTAATTTTACATTCAGCCAATGATTCGCATTGCCCACATTTTTAAAAACTCGTTTTGCGTGGTGCTCACATTGTCTGCGACCACGATATCGAGCCGGCCGTCGTTGTTGAAATCCAAAGTGGCGGAGCCGAAGCTGTCATACGTTGTGGCCAAGCCTGCTTGCGGCGCAACGTCTACGAAAGCGCCGTCGCCTTTATTGCGAAAGAGCACGTTGGGATAGATCGCAGGGAGGAGTTGCCAAAACTTGCTTTGATTGGCGATAAAAATATCGAGCCAGCCGTCGTTGTCGCAGTCGATAAAATTACAGCCCCAACTCATGCCCACGCCGGGCAATTGCGCCGCGCTCGTGAGGTCGGTAAACGTGCCGTTGCCGTTGTTGCGATAGAGAATGCTTTTGTGATAGTTGGTGATGTACATATCGAGCCAGCCATCGTTGTCGTAATCGCCGAAGTCCACGCCCATGCCGTCGCCGGCGAAATCCACTCCCGCTTGCGCCGCCACATTCGTGAAACGGCCCCTGCCGTCGTTTTGAAAAAGATGATTGGCCTGCCCGTAATCATGCACGAGATAGAGATCAATGTCGCCGTCTTTGTCGTAATCAAAAAAGCCCGCGCCCATGGCCCGGCCATTGTAAGCCGCGCCGGATTCTTGCGTGACCTCTGTAAAAGTGAGATTGCCGTTGTTGCGATACAGGCGATTGCCTTGATTGTTGACGGTGAGATAGATATCGAGAAAGCCGTCGTTGTCAATGTCGGCCATCAAACAGTGCAGCGTATTGACGTTGAGTTTTACGCCGGCGGAGGCGGCGATTTCGCGAAAGGTTTTATCGCCGTTCTTCAAATAGAAACGGTTGTCACGCCCGAAAAAGCCGGCGAATAGGTCGAGGTCGCCGTCGTTATCAATATCGCCCCACACTGCGCTGTAGCCGCCGCGCACGGTAGATAGCCCCGCAGTGGAAGTCACGTCCTTGAATTTGCCCTCGCCCAAGTTTTCATAGAGAAGATTCGAAGAGCTTTGGCTGGAAAAATAAACGTCATCGTCGCCGTCGTTATCATAATCTCCAACGGACACGCCGAGATACGCGCCCACGGCCTGCGGTCCGATTTGCGAAGAAATGTCTTGGAAGGCGAGAGGTTGCGCAAACGCCGGCGTGAGAGCGAAGAGCAAGGCGCAGAACGAAAAGTGAAAAGCGAAGCGCGAAGGTCGAAGAGCGCATCTCAAAATTCCCCCCTTGAGGGGGGTTAGGGGGGTGTGCTTAGATCGAAGAGCTTCGCTCGTATTCATGAAGCTGTGTGCCGTGGCTTTGCAAACACCAATTCGTTGCATTGCTACGGGCACGCGCAACACCCCCCCGACCCCCCTCAAGGGGGGAATGCTTTTCATTCCCAACGGAAGAGTGAAATCCTTCGAACTGTGCAATCTCATCCCGCACCTCACTCAGCCAAAAGAGGAGTCGCCTAAAAAAGCTCCTACCCTTGCTTGCTTTGGAAACATTTTCACAAGCAAGAGTAGGAGTTGTGCTGCAGTGATCAGTAATCAGTACATTACTGAAGATTGAAAACTGATTACTGCAAACGGCTCACTGTTATTTGATGATCATCATGCGGCCATACAGCGTCGAGGAGTTTTTCTTCGCACCAACCGTGGTCATGTGCAGGCGATAGAAGTAAATGCCCGAAGCGAAATCTTTGGCGTTGAATACTTCCACCTGTTTGCCCGCGGCTTTGACGCCGAGCGCTTTCGTTACCACGTTGCGACCGAGAATATCAAACACTTTGAGCGTGACGAAACCTGCTTCCGGCATGCCAAAGCTGATCGTGGTCGAAGGATTGAAGGGGTTCGGGTAGTTGCCATAGAGCGTGAAGACTTTGGGAATGCCGCCTTCCGCGTTTTGTTCTTCCACGCCGGTGAGAACGGTATTCGGATCCATATAAGCCCAAGCCGGACCCGCGTTGTTGTCACGCTCGCGCATCCACCACACGCGATTGCCGTAGTTGTCCGTGGCGTTTGCGAACTCGTCGCCGTCATACAACGTCGCGCCGATATAGAGCACGCCGTCCCCTCGGCCTGCGGGGTAGCCGAGCTTGGTGAGATCGAGGGCCAACTCAATTTGATAGCCTTCATCGACATCGTTGAAATTGCCGACCGTGGTATTCGGCTTGAGCGCGAGCGCCGCTTGTGAGCCGGCGGTGATCAAATCATTCAAGAAACCCTCAACAGCGAGACCGCCGGTTGCGTCCACGCGCGCGGTTAAAGTTCTAGCAAGCAATACATGATCGCCGCTGAAGTTGCCGCGATCGTTGAGGGTGAATTGAATGCCATCCCATTGATCGGCATTGGCATTTCCCCATACCGCTTGGTCGCGCACGTCTACGCCGAGATACAGCCAGTTGTCTTTGAAGAACCATTTAATCGTAGCGGCAGCCGGGTCGAGCACTGCGGCCCTGCCGCCGGCTACTTCCGGTTGAAACTGGCCGCTGCGATAAGGCCCGACACTGGTATAAGAAGCACGGAGCGAATCATCGCCATAGCGCAAATCCAAACCAGGCGCTTTGCTCCAAACGGATTCATCGAGCTTGCCGTCGATCGTAGGCGCCGGGTTCGCACCCGCGCTTGGAACGATGACTTCCGGCCCGATGGTCGGCGCTGCGCCGGAGTTGACGGTCACGTCCGGTCGCGCGTGAATGCGCAGAACGTTGAACACTGAAGCATTGCCCCACGGACCTTGCAGCCACGTGCGGTTACTGCTGTAGCGCGCAACGTCGAGCGGCCATTGCCAATCGGCGTCATAAATCGACATATTGAATTCGAGGATGTCGCCTTGCGACCGCAATACATTATAGCCGCGCTTGTTGAGATTGAATGCGATTTCGGAAGTGTAGCCTTGATCGGGTGTGGCATCATTATTCGAAACGCCTTGCACGGTCGTGGCTGCATTCCAAATTTGGGAGTTGGCGGAATCACGTTTGCCGCCGGCGAAGCCGAAAAAGCCGGGCAACGCGCCTTCTTGCGACAGCGTGGTATCGGCCCAAGGCTCGGCCACCCACGCATAGAAATATTCGAACGGCGGCGCCGGGAGATTCGCGCTCGCATGATCGCGCAGGTTCATGAGAAAACCGTCGAAGCGGTTGAACAATCCGCCGCCGACCGAAGCGTCTTTGACGGTGATGCCCAAATACAGCCAATCATCCTTCGTTAAAAATTTGATCGTGGCGTCGGTCTTGTCATCGGCAATCACACCGCCTTCGTTGAACCAGCCGCTGCCTGGGATCATCGCGCTGCTGATCGGATACTGCACTCGAATCGCTTCGGCTTTGCTCCACGCTGCTTCATTCAGGTTGCCATCGAGAGTGATAGCCGCGCCGTCCGTGGAGCGCGCCCACACCGCGTCCAGTCTGCCCGAAGTATTCGTCGGCGGATCAACAGGCGGAATAAGCGCACCAGGATCCATGTAGGCCCATGCGGGTGCGGCATTGCCTTCACGCTCGCGCATCCACCACACGCGATTGCCGTAATTGTCCGTCACGTTGGGGAATTCGTCGCCGTCATACAATGTCGCGCCGGGGAACAACACGCCGTCACCACGACCGGGAGCATAGCCCAACTTGGTCAAATCCACGGCCAGCTCGATGTAATAACCTTCATCCACGTCGAAATTGCCGATGGTGGTGTTCGGTTTGAGCGAGAACGCGGCTTCGGCGCCGTTGACGGTATCGGATAAGAGCGTTTGCAAAAAGTCGCCGACCGCCAATGTGCCGCTGGCGTCAATGTAAGCCGTGAGCGTCCGCGGCGTGAGCACCATGTCACTGTTGCGTTCTGTGCGGTCGGTCAGCGTGATTTGAACGCCGTCCCATTGATCGGCGTTGGCGTTGCCCCAAACGCCCTGGTCGCGCACGTCTGCGGCGATATAAAGCCAATCGCCTTTGAAGAACCAGAGCAGCGTCGCATCCGCAGGATCGAGTACCGCCGCGCGGCCGCCGCTCACTTCGGGTTGAAATTGGCCGCTACGAAATGGCCCGATGCCGGGGTAAGAATTGCGCAGCGCATCGTCGCCATATCGCAGATCGATTTTATACGCTTTTTGCCAGGCAAATTCGTTCAATACGCCGTCGATCACGGGATTGGGATGAAATGCGGCATTGGGAATAATGGCATCAACGGCAACATCGGGCACGCTGCCGGTATTCGTGGTGACATCCGGGCGGGCATGAATGCGGAGAATGCCATACGACGAGGCATTGCCCCACGGGCCTTGCAACCACGTGCGGTAACCGCTGTAACGTGCGTTGTTGAGCGGCCATTGCCAATCCGCATCGTAAATCGACATGTTGAATTCAACAATGTCGCCTTCCGATCTCGTCACATCATAACCGCGCTTATTGAGATTGAACGCGATTTCGGAAGTGTAGCCGGCATCGGGCGTGGCATCATTGTTCGAAATGCCTTGCACGGTCGTGGCCGCGTTCCAGATTTGAGAATTGGCCGAATCGCGTTTGCCGCCGGCAAAGCCGAAGAAATCGAGGAAGAACGAAACCGCCGCGAACATCACCGCGATGCCTAAGCCGACGAAGGCGAGCTTCCTCACCCCGCCGCCGCCCTCGGAGAAAATGATGGTGACGCCGGCGATGACGATGGCGATGACCGCCGCGGCCCGCGCCACGGGACCAGTGATGGAATCGACGATCTGTTCGAGCGGGCCTTCCCACGGCATGCCGGAGCCGGACGCGTAAGCTGGTCCTGCAATCGCAATGATCATGATTGTGAGAGCTGCTGCTCGTGCGCTGACCTTACGCATCGTGATATCCCCGCCTCGTAGAGGCCTGTTGAGGACAGTTTCCACGAAGACGCGCTCGACGAAATGGCTTTCAAGTCCTGCGCGCAGCCGCCAATGCATGCTCTCACCGCGCGCGCAAAC
>JABWAN010000469.1 GCA_013361015.1 Candidatus Zhuqueibacterota bacterium
CTTCTTTGCAACGCTCCTTGTATAATCGCCCTCACAATCTCATGCAAACAGGGAGAAACGTCATGCCGGCCAAGTCGCAAAGCAACTCCGAAAAAATCGACCGTATTGATAAACAGGTCAAAAAACTTTCGAAGGACGTCTCGGGCTTGAAGAAGGATGTCTCAGAACTGAAGGAAGACGTTTCGGGTCTGAAGACACAATTCACTATTATGAATGAAAGGCAGCAACGCTTCGAAGAAAACCAGCAGCGCTTCGAAGCAAACCAGCAGCGCTTCGAAGCAAAACTAGACCGCGCAGAGGAATTGTTCTCTAAACAAGCGAAAGAGGCCGAAAAAGACCGGGAAAAGAATGACAAGTTCAGAGATGAAATCTATACCATGGTGGATCGCGTTATCAAGATGTTTGAAAATTTCAACGTCGAAAAGCTCGCGTTGGGCGCCAAACAGGATCGGCTAGAAACGAGGCAGGATCGTATCGAAGCGGAGGTCGAGGCTTTACAAGATTCCGAGGAGAAGCAGAACAAGACGCTTGCGGAGCTTGAGACTCGTGTCGAGTATGTAGAAGCAAAAAAACAATAAAGAAGTGGCCTTTGTCCGTCATATCCTTATTGATCGTAACGCAGACCGGCGGTCTGTAAGCCCAAAACCTTTGCGGTCGTGATAGTTTTTCCGGAGCGATACTAATAGGAACGACCTCACGCCAACCACATTACAAACCCGCTCAACAAGGATCAACTGCGTCAACGAAGCGAACTAGAAGCGCTCAACGCCTGATGCAGGCTTGAAGGCGCAGGTGGCGCCGCCGGTGAAGCCGTAACCCGGTTGCGAAAAGGAGCCGGAGAGATTTGAACGCACACTAAAGCCTAGCGCCATGTCGCCGGAAGAATTCTCCTGGGCGATAGAGGATATATGTAAGCGACGAGCGAAAATGGCCAAACAGAAGAAGCGCGAAGAATATTCGACGAGAAGATGCGCGCTTGTGTAGCGCAGATGGCAAAGTGTGTAGAAAGCTGGAAAGTGGAAAATCCTGAATTGCACGCCCTCCGAAATCAACCAACCATAAGCGGACGAACCTCCACCACCGTGTTGTAATCCGGAATCCCGCAGAGCGGGTCCGTTACTCCGCGCGCGATCAAAACGTTGCCCTCCGGCCAGTGTACCTGTAAATTGCCCGCTTTAATCTCCGCTAGCTTTACTCGCCCGCGGTATTCACCGATTTCATTCTTCAATAAGATGAGTTGGCCTTCGCGTAGTTCCATGCGTATCGCATCTTCATTACTCATGAGCACGTCTGTGCGTGACGCGCCATTAAGTGGATCGATCTCAGCTTGCACCATGCTATTGAATTGTTTACCGCGTCGTGTGGTCAAGACGAACTTGCCGTTTTCCGCGGAATGAAACGCGGGCTGCAATACCGCAAAGTGGGCGCGCCGATCTTGCGTTCCAAAAACTTGACCTTCGCAAAGTCTACTTCCTCCCCATTGCATCGCATCGCCTTTGGCTTTGAGATTTTGAATGCCGTCGTAGTACGGCACGGCTTGCGCGATCTCCTCGCGAATGCGCTGCGCACTTTCAAAGTGAATTTGCTCGCGGCGTTCGGGGTAAACCTGTTCGGCCAGTTCCATGAAGATTTCCCATTCGCTCCTTGCCTCGCCAATGCGACGACCCGGAATTTCCGGAGAAAAATAAATACGTCGCTCGGTCGAAGTTTCAGTGCCGCCTCCCTTCTGCTCATAACGCGTGCACGCAGGCAAAAGCAGCACCGTCTCTTTGGGAGCGAGCAGCATTTGCGGCGTAAGCACAAGGTCTTGATGTACACGCAGCGGTACGTTGAGCAATGCTTCACGCACGTACTCCGGCTCGGGCAGGGTTTCGAGAAAATTTCCGCCAGCGATATAAAACATGTCGAGCATGTTTTCGTGAGCGGCGTCAATCATCTCAACCGCGGAATAGCCTTTTGTTGTTGGAACAGGAAAGCCCCACAACGCTTCGAGCTGCTTTGCAGATTCCATGCTCACCGGCACGCCGCCGGGAAATTGATTCGGTACCGCGCCGACTTCCGCACCGCCTTGCACGCCGCTGTGGCCACGAATCGCCATAAGCCCGCATTTTTCCTTTCCCACAAAACCGCGTGCGAGCGCGAGATTGATGATGGCCTTTACATTCTCGACCCCGTTGCGATGCTGCGTAATGCCCATGCTCCACACAAACACCGCACTTTTTGCGTGTGCGAGCATTTCCGCGAAGGCGTACATCTCCACCGTGCTTGCGCCGGAAGCACGCTCTAACATTTCCCATGATTGCTGCGCGAGCGCGATACGCAATTCTTCAAAACCGTTGGCGTGCTGTTGAATAAAACGCGCGTCGATCCAATCTTTCTCGATCAAATGTTTGATCACGCCATTGATGAAAGCCAAATCACCGCCGACGTGCACTTGGAAAAAACGATCCGCGAGCTTGGTGCCAAACAACGCGCTTTCGAACACCGAAGGCACCCAATAGCGCGCTAGTCCCGGCTCGCGATAGGGATTGATTACGATGATCTTCGTGCCCTGCTGTTTGGCGTAGTACATGTACTTCGTGGTGACGGGCTGATTGTTCGGCGCGTCGCTGCCGATGAACACGAGCACGTCTGTGCCGATCCAATCGCTGTATGAACAGGTCGAGGCGGAGACGCCGAGCATTTGTTTGAGCGCAACGGTGCTGGGCGCATGGCAAATGCGTGCGGAGTTATCGATGTTGTTCGTGCCCAAAAAACGCGCGACTTTCTGTGCGACGTAGTAGACTTCATTGGTGAGGCCGCGTGAGGTGAGATAAAAAGCGAGGCGCTGCGGATCCGTTGCACGAATCTTCGCGGCCATGTGAGAGAAGGCTTCCTTCCAATTGATGCGGCGAAAGCCCGCCGCGCCGGCGCGGCGAATCATGGGATAGGGCAAGCGGCCCAGCTCACGCAACTCCGCGGCGTTCTTTGCGAGCAACGGTTGCACGTTTTCGAGCACGCGCATATCGAGCGCCGGTGCAGTGTTCAAGCGCATGAGATTGAGTCGCACCATGCAGAGATGCACGCCTTCCATCGTGAAGTCGCGCATGCCGGTGGTGCCGAGCGCGCAGCCATCGCACACGCCGTCATTCAAAATGCGCCACGCATAGCGCAACTCGTCGCGATTTTTGAGGGCGGCTTTGAGCATATCCCAATAATGATTGGGTTTGACGTGGCCGAGGCCGTTTGGAATAAAAGAGATCCAGGTGGAAGGCGACCAGAGTTTCATGAGTGCGATTGTGAGTGAGATTCGAACGGTGTTCGAGTCGATTCGGGGCTTGTCCTGTGAACAAAGTCGCGTGTTCCTAAAATGCGGGCCGAATGCTAATCAAAAGGAAAAAGAAAAGCAAGGAGCCTCGAAGATTTTTATCAAACAAAAAAGCCCCGCGAAGATTTCTCTCCACGAGGCTCAGCCAAATTCAATCTACAACTTTAAATCAGAAGGTGTAATTCAACCGCGCAAGCGCGAGGCGGCCCAACAGCGGCGCGCCAATGAATTCGCGATGCTCGTTGTCCGTGACGTTCTGCACGGTCACGTCAATGCTCATGCCGGGCGCGAATTTGCCGAGGTCGTAGCCCGCTCCGACATCAAGCAGGAAGTAATCTTCCACGTCGCCAATATACGGGCCGGAACGCACTGGAAAGCCATCAGAATAGCGGCCCGAGGCATTGAAGTTTATACCCAGCGGCACACTATACGAAAAACCGGCTTTGGCTTTGAACTTCGGCGCGTTGAGCGCAACCGCCAAACTAGTGTTGGCTTCATCCAGCTCTTTGTTGTCAAAGAAATCATCACTCACATAGGAAACATTACCGAAGAGGTTCAAACGATTCGAGGCGATGACTTGCATCGAAGCGTCGAGACCGTAGAAATCCACTTTACCAAAATTGCGGTAACTCGCAAAAATTTCACCCGGCACTTGGTTGTGATCCGGCTGAACCACGGCCACGGGCAATACCGAGAGATTGGGCTTTGCAAATCCGACGACGATGGCAGCCACGGTTGGTGCATTCAGACCGAATTGACCGATGGTCGCGTTTAGGGTCGCATTTGCAGCAATGGCTTGCGCCAATGCCGGCGTCAATTCGCCATCGATGTTGGCCAGAAAAGCCAGCGGCGATTCTCTCAGCACCGGGCCTACAAAGTTCTCTCGTGTACTATAATATCCATCCAACGCAAACAAAACTCGGCCGCCGAACAAGCCTTTGTAACCGGCCTCGATCGTTTGCGTCGTCGTCGGTTTCAATGGGTCGCTGTCAACCGCGTCGCGATCCAGCACACTAGTTCCAATGCCCGAAACTTTCGTCAAGCTCGGATCGAGGAGTTGAATCAAACCGGCAATTGCCGCATCCGGAAGATTGATGCCACTCTGCGCCAAACCGGCCTTGATCGTGGCGACCGGCGTGGCTTTCAAACCGGCATAAACCACGCCGTAAACTGCCGCCAGCGGCATGTTTGCCGTGGGAACACCTGCGCCGGTGAATTTCACCGCCGTTCCATAAAAACCGGGAACAGGCAAAGTCGCCGAACCGGTCAGACCGCCGCCCGCCCGAGCATTGTTAAAAGTGAACCCATTCGCATTGCCCTGCGCGCGCGCAACCAGCGCGATGCCGGGGCCCAAAACGGTACGCGAGCCGACGATGTCCAGAAACAGCGAGTTGTTGCCGGGAGAAGAGAAGGCACGATTAAACGTCGCGCGCAAAGTATGCGAAGGGCTGGCCTTCAAGACTGCGGCCACACGTGGGGAGAACTTCACCTCGTCTTGAATATTGTTGTGATCGCCGCGTAAAGCCACGGTCAAATCGAACTTGGGCGTGAGCCCCAGCGTCGCCTGCGCATAACCGCCGGCTTCGGTAATTTGATCATCGTCTTCATTGCGGCCGTAAATCGTACCTTTCGTGTCCGGTGTGATGACGTCCAAATCGGCGCCGACGATTACTTTGTGGCGACCGTTGGAGAAATCGAAATCGTACTGCGCTTGCGCGTTGACCAACCGCGAATTATCGACCACAGCATCACCCGTACCATACACAAAAGAATCACCGGCGTTGTTGCGGTTCAAATACGTCTGCGCAAAAAAGTTACCGGATTGGAAACGGAGTTGGGCATAGCTATAGCCAAATCCCTCCGCTTGCACCGTGCCAATACCGGAGAGCACGGTTGCATCCAATGCAGAATAACCGCCGTTCGCCGTCAAGGAAGTGCGGTCATTGAAGCGATATTGCAGCATGCCGTTGAAATTG
>JABWAN010000470.1 GCA_013361015.1 Candidatus Zhuqueibacterota bacterium
TCCACTTCGACGAGACCGACGCCGCGATCCTGCAAGCGTAAAATGGTATCTGAATTCGACCACGACCCATGCAGGTTTTCCACAAAAAGCGGGAACTCAGCAAACGCATCCAACAAGCCGAGCAGCCACAATTCATTGCTTTCCGAATAGCGCATGGTCGGCAAAACCGGAACGAGCAGGCCGCCCAGTTTTTCCGCTTCCTGCAAAGGAGCCAGCGCCGCTTTCATCAAGCGAATGTCATTTTGCAGAAGTAGTGCACGCTCGCGCACGAGCTTGTTCCACATACGTACCGTGAAATAGAACGGCTTCGCGCTTTGCACCTCCGCGAGCCACGCTTTGCTGGTTTTGCTCTCCGGCGGATGGTAATATGCCGAGGTGATTTCGACGAGATTGAACAACTCGCACAGGCGGGCCAGTTCGGCAAAATTTTGCTTCAGGTTTTCCAGGCCGAGCAAGCTTTGCCAGTGCGGATAGGCCCAGCCCGCGATGCCGGTGAAGAATTGACCTTGGTGAGAGGAAGAGTAGAGATGGAGCATGTTGCGCTAGCTCGGTTTGGGAATACGATAAACGGGAATTTGCTTTTATTAAAACCTATCAAACCGCAGTGTTCCAAAACGCCACGGCAAATGGAACGTGGGAAGTCCGGTTGCGCTCCAGGCGTACAACTCGCTCTTTGCGTGCAGCGGCGTGTCGATGCGGTAAAAATTGACGCGCCATTCGTCGCCGGGCTTCGGCGGCACGTGCGGTGCGCCAATCAACGCGCGAAAGGGAATCGCAAACTCGGCAGACCAACCCTTTGCTTTGCCGGGGCGATTGAGTTCGCCTTCGATATGCACGGCAGTGCGCAAACCTTCGGCGTGCCATTCTTGCAATCCGAGAAAACTTCCGGAAGGCTGCGCCGGCGTGCGCGCGTTTAGAATGCACGCATCGAACACCACGTTGCGGGGGCTTACGTTGATCTCATAATACTGATGCGCTGCATGCGCGGGATTAATGAACACTTCCACGCATTCTTCTTCATAAATCGGCCCATCGTGCGCGGTGATCGTGCCCCACACGTAATCGTCTTCACATGCAAACGCGACATAAAGATATTCAGCATCATACAATGCGCGCACAGTTGTGGCAAAACGGCCGGGCGCGCCGGTGAGCGCATCATGTAAATTCACAAGCGGCGCAGCTTGCCAAAGCGGATCGTCGACTTTGCCGGTGAGAATGAGGGGACGCGCGATGCGTTTGCAAATATAAATTGGCAGCGAAAAGGTCATGAATAGTTTTATGCTCCGTGAGGGTTTGAGGATGTAGCTGAGGCGCGCGTCTCCCAACACTGTCATCCTGTAAGGACCTTTCTTGATAGTATTCTCGCAGGCGTTTGAGATCGCGTTGCAGGCGGCGATTCAAGCTTTTGTGAAAGTCCGCCAGCTCGGCCGCAACGCCCGCTTGCACGTTTTTGCAGGCCGCGTGATACACTTTGCCAATGGCTTGTCGTTCAAGATTGCTCTGCAGCACGGTCTCACGCGCTTGCGAGAGATACAAATCCAACGCTCGCGCGGGCAGCGCAGAAAGCGTCAACTCGTTGATGATGGTCGCGGCCATGCCCTCTTTCTTTTCATCCGACACCGCGGTGTATTTGAAATTGAGCAGCGCATAGGAAAGCCGCTGTTCGCGCGAGCCGAGCGCACGGCCGAGGCCGTTGAGGATGGAAAAGTTTTGCTCGGCGGCCTCGTCCGCGTGCGAGGGAGGGTTCTTCCCAGAATGACAATGAAAGCGAAGTTGCCTTCAAACCGTTGAAAGTTGCTTTCTTCATACACTCAAAACACCACGAGCTTCTGCGCATGCACAGCATGCCCGACTTCGAGCCGATAAAAATAAATCCCCTTCGCGACCTGACGGCCCAGCTCATCGCGGCCGTTCCACTTTATATAATGTGTGCCGCGCGGCACGAGGCCATTGACCAATGTGCGCACTTTCTGCCCGAGCGTGTTATAGATTGCGAGGCGAACGACGGCAGTGCGAGACAACGTGTATGCAATCTGCGTTGCATCGCGCATGGGATTGGGATAACTCGCGCCCAATAAAAACTCTGTGGGAAGATTATCGTCGTGCGCAGAGGCATTCACGCTCGCGCTGCCGTTCGTTACGGGCAGAATAATTTGCGAAGGCCGCAACGCATCGACATAAATCGCATTCGTTGCGACAACGATTGTGCTATCACCGCGCAACGGTCCGCCGGTGTTGGGATTGGGATCGAAGCGCGGGGCATTGCTGCTCGAAATCGCAACGCGCACGCGATGGCCCGCATTGAAATTCATCGCCGTAGTCCACAGGTCAATCTCACATTCATAAATCTCGCCGGGCGTCAAGAACTCTTCGCGTGCGAGCGAATTGCGATGCCGCATACGGATCGCGCCGTCGCACACCAGCATGGAACGGCCATCGGGGTACACGTCCGTAAGCTTCGCCATGAAGTCCGTATCAATCGCAGAAGACGAGACCCACAGCTTCGCTTTGATTTTGCCAATCACTTCGAGCGACTGTTCCAACACCGGCGTGGTGAAGAGCAGAACGTCGGAACGGTTCTCCGCGTTGCGTTGATCATATGGACCGGCTGCCATCAAAAGATTTCTGCCACCGATTGTTGCCACAGGCTGTTTGGGGTCGTAGACGTAGCTCAATGCCGCGCTCGCTGAACTAGGAGCCAACGTGCTCAAAATGCCGTCGCTGTGAAAATAAAACGAAGTGGCTTGCGCGGGCACGGGCCAATCATTCGCAGTGCGCCATTCATTGCCGGGCGCGTCGTTTTCAATCGCTCCCATCACATAGTACGACACCGCAGGCTCATTCATGATGCCATCATCCGCGCCTTGCAGCCAATAGTTGAACCAGCGCAGAATTTCGGTAAGATCCAGCCGCGTGGAATTGACCGGGAAAGTAAGCTCGCCTTGTTTGCGTTCGCCCCATGCGCCGTGCGTCCACGGACCTATGAGCAGTTTTTGATTGCCGCGTGCGCCGATTGCGCCGTTATGTTGCAAACCGGTGAAGCCGTTGAGCGCGCCTTCGGTGAAGATGTCGTGCCATCCGCCCCAATGATAGATCGGCACATTGACGAGATGAAAACGCGACTCGAGATTGAGGCGCTCCCACGTGGCGTTGTAGTTGGTATTCGAAAAGATGAACGGCAATAGATAAGTCGTGCCTTGTCCCGCGATCCAACCTTCGACCAAATTTTGCAGCAAAGCGCCGCCAGGGAATGCTGCCTGTGTATATAGATTCGTCGCGGCCACTTCCACAAATTGACAAACCAAATGCGGCGGCGTACTGCCGGCTAACAAATATTGCGCAATGCCCAATGCCGACGCGCCCCACGTTCCGACTTTGCCGTTGCACCAGCTCTGCGCGGCAATCCATTCGACGGTGTCGTAGCCGTCTTGCCGCGGCCCCCAGCCGTCATCCAGAAACAAGCTATCGACGCCTTGTGAAGCGAAACGGCCACGCATGTCTTGCACAACCACGGCGTAACCTTGGCTCACGAGTAGCGCGACACCAAAAAGCTCATCCTGGCCAAGTTCTTTGCTGTATGGAGTGCGAATGAGTATTGTAGGCCACGAGCCGGGAGTTTCGGAAAGATAAACATCGGTCGCGAGTTGAATCTGATCGCGCATAGCGACCATATGCGTCGTTTTGATATAAGCAAAAAGCGGGGCGGCGCAGAAGAGAAGACCGAAAAGAGCAGTTTGAATTTTGCGCATGGGGGCATCGCCTTGTATGGATTGGCTGCTTCTCAAAGCACCTCAACCTTGCTGTCATTCGCGAGGTTCTTTCCTGGTGTTGGGAACAGTGCCTTCACTAAAAAAGTTTTCTACGGAGCGCCAACTTGGTGGGGCGAGAGCGTAATTCACTTTTGTGTTTCGATCATGCCGGTTGCACGGCGCAGACGCACGAGCGCGCGGTTGTAATCGTACTGTGCTTCAATGTGAGTGATGCGCGCGCTGGAGAGTGTGAGCTGCGCGTCGGTGATTTCAATCGCCGAGCCGACGCCGGAGTTGTAGCGCGCTTCCGCAAGCTTCAAATTCTGTTGCGACAATTCCACCAGCTTGGCCGTTGCCGTGATGCGTTCTTCCGCCTCTTTCATTTCGAGGTAACTTTGTTCGACTTCCAAACGCACGCTTTCATTCAACACTTCGATATTCGCGCGCGTCAAATCCACACCCGCGCGTGCCTGTTGCACTTGCGCCTCAACGGCGAAGCCTTGAAACAGCGGCAGGCTCAAAGTTACGCCGGCATTCCAACGGCTGTAGAGCGGAAAATCAAACGCACTCCAGATGTAGTTGCCGCTCAATGAAAGTGTGGGCAAATGCTGTCGCCATGCAGCCGAAACCAAAGCTTGATTCGCGTGGAAGCGTGCCCACGCAGAGCGCAAATCCGGCCGCGCGTTTTGGGCGAGCGCTTGCGCGGAATCCAAGTTCGCTGCGAATGGTGCGATTGCGAAATCACTACTCACGGAATAATTCGCACTCGGATGCACACCCATGGCGTTTTCCAATTGCACCTTCGCAAGCTGCGCTTGATTGCGGCTGCGAATGAGATTGACCTTCGCGTTCGCGACATCCACTTCGGATTTGGTAACGTCGAATTGCGGGCGCTTGCCCACGGAATGAAATGCCTCTGCTTGCACGCGATGCCGCTCGGTTTGCGCGACCGTGACTTCATTGACGAGGACGACTTGCTCGGCTTGCAGGTAATTCAAATATGCGAGCTGCACATTGGCAATGACGTTGTTGCGCGTGGCTTGATAATCGAAGGCAGTGGCGTCGTGCAGGTTGGCAGTCGCCGAAACACGCCCACGAGTTTTGCCGAAATCATAGAGCGTTTGCTGCAACACGAATGAGGTTGAATAGTTCGTGTATTTCTGATCGCGCGGCGGAAAAGAGGGATTGAATACGAACGCGCCTTCCGTGCGCGCCGTGCTTGCGGAAAGGTTGAGCGCCGGAAAATAATTCGATCGTGCTTGTCGCAGCGTCGCACTCGCCGCCTCCGTGCTCGCTGCTGCGGCGCGCAATGAAGGATGATGCTGCAATGCCAATTGCACGGCGAGATCGAGGGTGAGAGAATCGAGTCGAGCATTAGCGGATTGCGCGGAGGAGTTGTTCCAATAGCACAGCAAAACTGCGAAGCTGATTCGCCACAAAGCTCTTAACACGTTGGTCACTTTTTCGCTCACTATTTTTGAACTGCGTCCATCGACTTCGCGCGTCGCACCAAGACGATGCCAAGCACTAG